>JAPYRQ010000069.1:0-1914 GCA_029936935.1 Dehalococcoidia bacterium
GTCGTAGGCTGCACCCGGGGGCACAAGACGTAGTCGGCGCTGAGGGTGAACGACGTGCCGGTGAAGGCCGTCACTTTGAGATAGACTTTTGGGCCCCTACAGATGGCCGTGGTGGCGTGGCGTGGCGTCCGGTGCCGGTGAAGAGGCGTTTGCCCCCGCCGAACCAGTCGGACAGCCGGCTGCTCCAGAAAAGCACCTGCACTTCCAGACTTGTGAAGTCCACGCCGCCGATATCCACGTCAAATCGGGCCCCCTGGTAGCCGACGGTGTCTATGCCCGCCGATTCTTCCGGGTCTGAGCTGTCTACGGCGGCTACTGCGCTTCTGTGCGATAGCGGTGCTGTGGGGTCGAAGATCGGCGTTTTTGCCATGCCGTTTTCATCGATGCGAACGTTGGTCATGTTGCGTTACCTCCTCTTGGCGCCGGGACTACGGAGTAGCCCGTTTTGCCGTATGATGGTGTTACTGGAGACGTATCTATGGCTCTGTTCATTGTGTTCATTGCGTTCATCTGGGGTGGTTCCATGGGAGTCACCATGATGATGGCCAAGTCCCGGTTGGCTCCGGGCGATGCAACCCTGGCCGACCAGCTCATCGTTCGGTTTGTGGCCTTCGTTGCCGTGAGCATCGCCATGTTGACCCTGGGCCTGGTGTCAGGCAGGACCATCGCCGCAGATGACACCACTCGCCTGGTTCCCTACCTCTGGCTGGCTGCGGTTGTTCCGCTGGTCATCCCGTCGTTGAAGAAAAGACTCCCTTCAGAGAAGCTGATATACACCTCTGTGCTCCTCTCCGCGGCTGGCGGGTTCATCCTGGCGATGGCGACCCTGCTCAGCCTCATGCTTAGCAGCCCTGACCTCGTGTAATTTCTGAGACTAAAGACGACTTTCTTCGCTGCGCTCAGAATTAGAAATTGGCCACGACCCTAACCCGCCAGGTCATATGGGTGCAGGCTCAGCCTGCTAGTCGCGGATGCCAACCAGCTTGGAGAGCTTGAGCGCGTTGAAGTTGGCCACAGCCGTGTACCACTTCACCCGTACCCGTGTGGCGTCCTTGGCCTCCAGGCTTCCGACGCACTCTGCTGTCAGACCACCAGGGGCCGTCAGCCCCGACACCGCGCCCTCTCCGTATTGCAGCGCGAAGATCGTGGAGCAGTCGTCAGACGTTCCCACGGTCTGGTCATCGGCGATGTGGTCGTTGACGCCCAGGGGCACGCCATCGTAGTACTCCATCATCTGACCGAACTCGTTGCGATCCGTGACCAGCATCCCGCTGCCCGTGGCCCGCGATAGCGATGTGAGCTTGCGCCGGGTTCGCCTCGACATCAGCAGCATGTGCGGTTTGCCCTCCACCACCTTGTCGATGGCTTCATCGAGCTTGTCGAGGGTCAACGTTGCGCCGTTGGCGCCCATCGATACCGTCTGACCCGCCGTTGCCAGCTTGTCCACGCCATCGAACGACTTCGCGTCCACGGCGATGTCCCCGTTGATGAAGGTGTCCTCAAACTTGGTGCGCACGGCCTTGGCCTTCAGTTGCACCACAGCGACTTCCAGGTCCTGGAGGTTGGAACGCGTTGCCTTCAGGAAGTTGTCCACGTCAGCATCCCCGCCCAGGATCTTCAGGGTGGCGGTGACCTGGGTGAAGGTGGGGTAAAGAGATGCGGAAGGTCTGATCGCAGCGTCGATTAACCACCAGGCTCAAGGGCAAGCTGAAGGTGTACGAGTCGGTATAGCGTATAATGGGCGTAGTGCCATCGAACATGTGGAGGGTCACCAATGAAGAAGCGAATAACAGCGGCCCTGGGTGTAGCGCTTGTGCTTGCCATAGCCGCCGTGTCAGCTACCGCCGTGCTGGCCGACTCCGACGCCAAGGCAGGCTGGTTCTCCTACGACAAGTCGTTTGCGCCCAAGAAAGA
>JAPYRQ010000069.1:2014-9147 GCA_029936935.1 Dehalococcoidia bacterium
CCGACGCCAAGGCAGGCTGGTTCTCCTACGACAAGTCGTTTGCGCCCAAGAAAGAGATCGCCGACATTGAAGGGTATCTGGCCAAGCTCGTCGCTGCTGGCAAACTCACCCAAGCAGAAGCTGACCTCAAGCTACGACGTTAGACCGTCAGGTCATATGGGTCCAGGGCCTCGCCCTGGTGGTGACGATGAAAGTGCCCGATACTGGCTCGCATCAGCACCATGCCCGTCAGCCCTGCGATACCCACCACAGGCAAAACCGGCATTTCATACGCGATAGTCCCCATCACCAGCACACCGTATCCAAACACCAGTCCGATGAGTGAACTGTAGGGCATCTTCTGCCCGCCGCTGATGACCAGCATGGCGATGGCCACGGCAATCACACCGATGCCCGTGAACTGCGCGATGCCGATGCCTGCCAAAGTGGCCACGCCATCGCCGCCGCGGAACCCGGAGAACACCGAGTACCAGTGTCCGAAGACGGCCGCTGCTGCAGGCACCACGAACCATGCGCCATCGACACCCATGAGGCTGGCAAACACAACGGCCAGCGCGCCCTTTGCCATATCACCGATCATCACGGTCATAGCGGGAGCCTTGCCAACGTACCTGCGCACGTTTGACGAGCCCGCCAGGCCGGAGCCTACGGCAAAGATGTCCACACCGTGTCGACGGCTCAGCTGATCGGCAAGGGGTAGCGCGCCCAGGAGGTATGCGCCCACCACGGCAAATATGAAAGTAGAAATAGGAGAAGTGAAGAAATCGGTCATTGAACGCGCCTCGCCGCTCCTCGCAACCCGTTGTGGAAGGCAACAATGCCGATAGTACGGCGAAAAGGAGCTACTTCGAGCGTACTGCGGGGCTAGCTGGAAGTCAACATAACGCAACGCCCGCGTGGGGTGAAGACGCGTGTCATTCTGAGGAAGTGTAGCGACCGAAGAATATCAGAACCGTAGTAAGCGCGCATGTATGTAATGGAGGCTACGCGCCTCCTATTATCGTCAGGTCCACGGCCCCGGTAGCAAAAGACCCTAAGGGTCAGCACGGGTGCAGGCCAGCCTGCCCGTCAGGTCATGTGGATCCAGGGCTCAAAAGACCCTAAGAGTCAGCCGGCGGGGGTCTCGTTGAGGGCGCTGCACTGGGGGCACTTAATAACCTCGTCGGTGATATCCCGCTGCAGATCCTCAGCCAACCGCACCCCGCACTCGCCACACTCATAGTAGATATCGCCCGCGCCAGCGCCAGAGCCAATGTACGCCGGGGCGAACGTGGGCTCGTTGAGCTTTCGACTACCTATCTGGGACGCTTCGATCACGTTCAGCTTAAATGTTGCCATCTCTCGCTCCAATCATTGGTTTGGTGCGGGTAGTGTAGGGTCACGAACCGCATGTGTCACCCTCACTACTGAAGTTGCCAAACGCTCAAAACGTGGCCGTCGCTCAAGGGCATCGATACTCGCTTATGCGCCGTGGTGGCCTTACGTAGCCACATTGTGTACACTTGACCGGCGCTGCAATACGGGCGTGCGCCGTGTGGGAGAAAGAAGGATTTATGATTCCAGCAGATGAAAACAAACAGTTAATGGAAGTCGGCCCCGGAACACTTATGGGCGATCTGATGCGCCGCTACTGGCAACCGGTAGCAGCAGTTGCGGAGTTGGACGACAACCCGGTCAAGAACATCAGACTCATGGGCGAGGATTTGGTCATGTACAAGGACAAAAGCGGGACGTACGGCCTGATTGACCTGCATTGCCCGCACCGTCGTGCAGACATGTCCTACGGCATTTTAGAAGAGTGTGGTTTACGTTGTAATTACCACGGCTGGTTCTTTGATGAGACAGGTACGTGCACAGAGCAGCCCTTTGAAGGGGTGGCCTACCCGGAAGCCAACTTCAAGGAGAAGACACCTATCAAGGCTTATAAAGTTGAGGCGAGAGCCGGCATGCTATGGGCATACATGGGGCCATCACCAGCGCCTCTGGTACCGGACTGGGACGTCTTCAGCGACCGTGGATACAAGCAGATTGTGTTCACAGAGATTCCCTGCAACTGGTTCCAGTGCCAAGAGAACAGCATTGACCCCGTCCACCTCGAGTGGCTGCACGGTCGATGGTCCTATCACCTCACCAACGGCGCTTCCCGAGAGCCCAAGCCCCACATCAAGGTAGGCTTCGGCGAGTTCGAGCATGGCCTTTCCTATCACCGCGTTTCTGAAGGTGGCGATGAGGAAAGTGAGCAGTGGACGATTGGACGTGTCTGCCTCTGGCCCAACGCGTTGTACACCGGTCACTTCGAGTGGCGTGTGCCCATCGACGATGAGACTACGCTTAGTGTTGCTTGGTTGATCGACCCTGTACCCGGCGACGCACCCTTTGAGCAGGAGCGAATTCCTTACTGGACATCACCCCTGGTAGACGAGAAGACAGGCCGTTGGATCGATACCCACGTCATGAACCAGGACTACATCGCCTGGGTCGGTCAGAACGCTCTGGCAGACCGCACGCAGGAGCACCTTGGCGGCAGCGATGCAGGCATCATCATGATGCGCCGTCGAATGATGGAAGAAGCACACATCGTCGCGGATGGTGGAGAACCCAAGGCAATCATCCGGGACCCTGAGAAGAACAAGCAGATCTTCCTTCCACGTCAGGGACGCAACCGCGCAAACGCGGCAGCTGATGGCTCCTCATTGTTTGCGGGCAAAGACGGCAAGGCACCGCGTACTACCTTGTTGGCAATGCAGCCAAAAGAAGTTCTGGACGAAATGGACAAGATTTGGGCTGAGCACGGCTCCACCGCTTCAAAGAAGTAAGCAGCTTTAGTCCAGGCGAACGACCATTAACGGTCGTTAATGGTCGTTTCGCGTTGAATTGTGTACACTCTGTCATAACAAATTGGCCTAAGAAGTATCCGAGGGGAGAAAGAGGGCAATATGATTTCAGAAGAAGAAAATAAGCATTTAATGGAGGTCGGCCCCGGCTCCCTCATGGGCGAGCTGATGCGCCGATACTGGCAGCCCATCGGTGCAGTTGCAGAGTTGGAAGACAACCCGGTCAAGAAAGTTCGACTCATGGGCGAAGACCTGGTCATGTACAAAGACAAGAGCGGCACATATGGCCTTGTAGACCTACACTGCCCGCACCGTCGCGCAGACATGTCCTACGGCATTCTTGAAGAGTGCGGCCTTCGCTGTAACTACCACGGGTGGTTGTTTGACGAGACCGGCGCGTGCACAGAGCAACCCTTCGAAGAAGTCGCCTACCCGGATGCCCATTTCAAGGACAAGACACCCATTAAGGCCTATGGCTTGCAGGCCAAGGCTGGTATGCTTTGGGCCTACATGGGCCCCCAACCGGCGCCCCTCATCCCTGACTACGATGTCTTCAGCGAGGAAGGCTACAAGCAGATCATCTTCACAGAGATTCCCTGCAACTGGTTCCAGTGTCAGGAGAACAGCATCGATCCTGTCCATCTTGAATGGCTACACGGTCGATGGTCTTACCACCTCACCAACGGAGCCACCCGTGAACCCAAAGCGCATATCAAGGTAGGCTTCGGCGAGTTTGACCTGGGCCTGTCCTATCACCGGGTCTCTGAGGGCGGCAATGAGGAAGACGAGCAATGGACTGTGGGGCGCGTATGCCTGTGGCCCAACGCGTTGTACACAGGGCACTTTGAGTGGCGCGTGCCCATCGACGATGGCAACACCCTTAGCGTGGCATGGTTCAACAACCCGGTACCTGGTGATGCACCCTTTGAACAGAAGCGGATTCCCTACTGGACATCGCCCCTCGTAGACGAGGACACCGGCCGTTGGATTGATACCCACATCATGAACCAAGACTACATCGCCTGGGTCGGGCAGAACGCTCTTGCAGACCGCACCCAGGAGCATCTGGGCGGCAGCGATGGCGGCATCATTCTGATGCGTCGTCGAATGTTGGAAGAAGCACGCATCGTCGCTGACGGCGGAGAGCCCAAGGCCGTCATCCGTAACGAAGCGGAGAATCAGCAACTCTATTTACCAAAACAGGGACGCAATCGCACTGGCCCCGCCTTTGGCGAGACCGCAGACGGCAAAGCGCCTCGGAACATCCATCTGGCCAAGCAGCCTAAGGAAGTCCTGGATGAGATGGACAAGATTTGGGTGGAACGGGCCGCGGCGGCCAAGGCGTAAAACCTACAGGTTGAATTGTCACCGGCAATCTGTGTAGACTGTGCATCGTTATTGCATGTGGATTCGTTGGGGGGAGAAAGAGGAACTATATGATTTCAGCAGAAGAAAACAAGCATTTAATGGAAGTCGGTCCCGGCACGTTGATGGGTGAGTTGATGCGGCGCTACTGGATGCCGCTGGCAGCTCAGTCCGAGCTGGACGACAACCCCACCAAGACCGTACGCCTGATGGGCGAGGACCTGGTTCTGTACAAAGACAAGAGTGGCACCTATGGGCTGATTGACCTGCATTGCCCACACCGTCGGGCGGACATGTCCTACGGCATCATCGAGGAGTGCGGCCTACGTTGTAACTACCACGGGTGGTTGTTTGACGAGACCGGCACATGCACGGAGCAACCCTTTGAAGGCGTGGCCTACCCGGAAGCCAACTTCAAGGAAAAGACGCCAATCAAGGCGTACAAGATTGAGCCGAAGGCAGGCATCCTCTGGGCGTACATGGGTCCATTGCCGGCACCTCTCGTCCCCGACTATGATTTCTTGAACGAGCAGGGCTACAAGCAGATCATCTACACCGATGTTCCCTGCAACTGGTTCCAGTGCCAGGAGAACAGCATCGATCCCGTCCATGTAGAGTGGCTTCACTCAAGATGGTCCAAAGTGCTTGATCCTAGCTCGGGCGTACCAGGGTTGGAGCCCAAGGCCCATGCCAAAGTGGGTTTCAGTGAATTCGATTGGGGCCTTCAGTACCATCGGGTCTTTGAAGGCGATACAGAGGATAACGAGCAGTGGACCATCGGGCGCGTATGCCTGTGGCCGAACGCTCTCTTCACCGGGTTCTTCGAGTGGCGCGTCCCTGTCGATGATGAAAACACATTGAGTTTCGCCTGGTTCAACAACCGCGTACCCGGCGACGAGCCCTTCGAGCAGGAGCGCATCCCATTCTGGCGATCACCCCTCGTCGATGAGAAGACGGGTCGTTGGATCAACACCCACATCATGAACCAGGACTTCATCGCCTGGGTGGGCCAGAACGCATTGGCTGATCGCACGCAGGAGCACCTTGGTGGCAGCGATGGCGGCATCATCATGATGCGTCGTCGGATGCTGGAAGAGGCGCAGATCGTAGCTGACGGCGGAGAACCCAAGGCAGTTATCCGTGACCCTGAGAAGAACAAGAACCTGTATCTTCCCAGACAGAACCGTAACGGCAGAGGTGGGGCATTTGCCCAGGAGCCGGACGGCCGTGCACCGCGCAATCGCCACTTGTCAGGGCAGCCCCAGGAGATTCTTGACGAGATGGATAAGATATGGAAAGAGCGTGGAGCCAAACCCGTAAAGAGCTAGTTTAACAACAGTCCAGAACGCGTTTCTGTACACAAGTTACTGATGACAGAACGTGCCCTTGTGGTAGGGCACGTTCTGTCATGCTATAATGGTTTTTCGTAAATTATAGAAGCTCAAGACGTATGTCTGTGGGCGGCAGGACATGAGGATTGGCAAAGCCGAGAGATTATGAGTTGGTTGTGGTGATCAGCCCGGCCTTGGATGAAGATGAGACCAAGGGCACCATTGAACGCATACATGGATTGATAACTGGGGCTGGTGGGGAACTGGTTAAAGAGGAAGAGTGGGGGATGCGCCGCTTGGCATATCCTATCAAGGACTTCACAGAAGGAAGTTACTTCCTCACGGAGTTCACTACTGACCCGCAGCAGACCCGTCCCTTAGAGGATGCAATTGGGTTGTCCGAGGATATCTTGAGGCATCTTTTGATTCGGATTGAGAATGAACCTGTGGCAAACGCTACGGGGATGGAGTAAACGAGACCATGGTGAACTTCAATAAGATCATGGTCATCGGCAACCTGGGACGGGATCCGGAAATGCGGTACACCGCCCAAGGCCTGCCGGTCACTTCTTTTTCAATAGCAACCAACAGGGTTTTCACAGACCCGTCTGGTGAAAAGCAGACAGAGACTGAATGGTTCACCATCATCACTTGGAGACAGCTGGCAGAGCTGTGTAACCAGTACCTTTCCAAAGGACGGCGCGCGTTTGTAGAAGGACGCTTGCACAGCCGGACCTGGGAAGGAAATGATGGCAAGCCTCACTTTGTAAATGAGATAACTGCGGATAGAGTCCTGTTCTTGGACAGGGCTGATAGAGAGAATGAGGGATTTTCTCCCTCAGAAGGTGCTCCCCCTCCCAGTGATGGCGGAGCCCCCTCAGAACCGGATGACCTGCCCTTTTAAGTAAAATTCAATTCTCGGCACCTTGGAGGATCGTTACAGATATGACGACTGGTGAACAGGCCCCACGCCCCGCACCCACGGGTGCTCCCGGAGCAGGCGCTCCGCCCCGACCAGGTGGTTTCACACCAAGGCCAGGCGGCGGTGGTGGCCCTGGTGGTCGCCCCGGCGGACCAGGTGGCCCCGGTGGACGTCCAGGCGGTGGTGGCCGAGGACGGCGCTTCTATCCGCCGCGGCGTCGGGTTTGTGCCTTCTGTGTAGAGAAGAAGATTGTTATTGACTATAAGAATGTGTCTATGCTGCGCCGATACCTAACGGAACGTGCGCGCATCAGTCCTCGTCGCCGTTCAGGAACCTGCGCTCGACATCAGCGCATTTTGGCTGAAGCGATCAAGCGAGCAAGACTGCTGGCATTGCTACCCTTCACACCTGACCACATTAGAGCTACAGGGTGGCACGGCTAGAAGCGTTCAGACAACACGACCTCGCGTGGTTGAGGTCGTGGACGGCAGGGTTGCTGGAGCGATTCCCATCATTGATGTTGGCTTGCAGACATCCTCTGACGCGCCAACTTCGTAATTGAAGATGGGCGACTCTCGATTTCCGTATATGAGCAGGAAGTAACACATGGTGGACAAAGACCGCATACAGGCAGCAAACCTCAGCAGCCGAAGCAGGCATGGGACCAACCTGGAAAAAGAC
>JAPYRQ010000070.1 GCA_029936935.1 Dehalococcoidia bacterium
TTGCTGAACAATGTGGCGGAGACCGCTGCAATCAGCTCACTGGCTCCGTTTCCTACGACAATCTTGGAACCATCAATGCCAATCACTTCGCCTAATACGGAAGAAATTTGCTTATTTGTTGAAGGGTATGCTTGTATGAGCGTCCGGAGATTGGAAGCCAGTAGGTCAATGAACTCATCAGGCGGGAAATAAGAGTTCGTCATGTAGCAGGAGTCCTGGAAATCGAAGTTCCAGTAACCCCCATAAAGACTTGTGACGGACTCAAGTGAGTTTGTATCCATAAACATTCCTTTGTCGGCCAGTATATAAAGCGGCCTATGAGTTCCCAAATGTTAAATCTGGCGTAAGCCACGTAGCCCTAAGGGCGAGACTTGAAGCAATGGAACCGTGGCTTGAGATGTTTGAGATGCACCGCCATAGATGTTTCCACCAGGCTGCGTACTTCTGCGTTAAATGCGATATCCGCAAGTTGCCCATGTAATTAGGGGCTGCGTGGCTAGCATAGTCATTGTTCTATCTCTACGCAACTCCGTCTCAGATAGGAGAAAGCCTCAATTTCTCGTTGTCTGTCCTATGAAATCGCGTGTGGCATTCAAAACGCCGTCTTGGCGAGTATACTGTGGGCGCTGAATACCCATGACGTATGTGGAGGTGGTAGGAATGGCTGCAAACAAAGTGAGACTTGAGCTTGATAAGAGGGAGCCTTTTGCTGGCGGTGGATCCTTTGGTGACGTAGGTGCCTATGAACGGCTGCTGGGCAAGGCATACTTCTCCATTGATCCCAACGAAAAGGACTTGCCATCAATCATCGATCTTGAACTGGCACCCCGTAATGCAGAGGGGCTGGTCGAGTTCTCGGCGACCCTGGACATCATCAAGCCTGTCGATTTGGATAAGGGGAACCGCCGTATCTTCTACGAGTTCTCCAACCGTGGTGCCCGCGGCCTTGCCAGCTTCAACTATGGAACTGGCCTCGACATGACCTCGCCGGACTACGCTGGTGATGGCTTCCTCATGCGGCAGGGCTACACCCTGGTGTGGTCCGGTTGGCAGGGCGACCTCATCGATCGTGGGACCAACGTCGTTGCTGACCTGCCCTTCGCCATGGAGAACGGCAAACACGTACGTGGCCGGGTACGGCAGGAGTTCAACCCCATGTCTGAGAACATCCTCTCCGTAGGGGTTTGCGCCGGAGCAGAGCGGGGGCCGGACGTGCAGCCCTACCGTGTCCTCAACCGTGAAACAGCAACCCTGACATTGCGACAGAACGAGACCGACCCCCGTGTGGCGGTACCGGACTCTGATTGGGACCTGGCCAAGGCAGAGGTCAAAGATGGAAACGTTGTGCTGACGCCATCGGGCATAGACCTCTACATCAAGGGAGGCTTCAAACCCGGCTGGATTTACGAGTTCATCTATGACACGGAGGGCTCTCGCGTGATGAACCTCGGATTCCTGGGAATCCGCGATTTGATGTCGCTGCTGCGCAATGACGACGAAGACGATGCCGGCAACCCGAATCCGCTGGCGGGTCACGTGGACAAGGTGTATGGCACCGGCGGCTCGTTGAGCGGTCGCGTCATTCGTGAGTACGTCTATGAAGGTTGGAACGAAGACTCGGAAGGGCGGAAGGTCTTTGACGCGGTGCACACACATACGGGAAGCGGCCGACTGCTGATGAACCAGCGCTTTGCCCAGGTGGGACGGTATCCAAGGCAGCATGAGGAACACTCCTGGCCGTCAGAGTACTACCCCTTCACGTTCAATGCTGTCCCTGACCCATTCACCGAACGCAACGAGGGGCTGTGGCAACGACCAGAAACAGACCCGTTGGTCATTCACCTCCACACGGAGGGCGACTACTGGGTCCGCCACGTATCGCCATCGCACACCAACCTGCTGGACGCCAGCGACGTGGAAATTCCTGAGAATGCCCGCATGTATCACTTGACCGGAGCGCCGCACATGGTACGTGCCATCGATGACCCGGACTGGATTGGGCAGCTGACGCCAAACGCTATCTCAGCGATCCCCTTCCGTCGTGCCATCCTTACGCTGCTTGATAAGTGGGCAACGGACGGCGAAGCTCCACCGAAGTCGCTCCTGCCGATGACAGGCGAGGGTACGCTGGTGAAGGCAGAGGAAGTGCTGGCCAAATACCCTAAGCTATCGGGCGTGAACCTGCCCAAGGGACCGAGTCGATTGCCTCGATATAACTACGGACCGGAGTACGAGACGCGTGGCATCATGAGCGTGTTTCCACCGGAACCGATCCCTGGAGAGGAGTACCCGTTGCGGGTGCCTCAGATCAATGAGGACGGCAACTCCCTTGCGGGGTTGTTCTACCCGGACATTGCAGTGCCGCTTGGCACCTACAACGGCTGGTCACTTCGCAAGGCGGGCTTCGGCGAGGGTGAGCAGTGGATGAACACGGGGAGCTTTGTGCCTTTCGCTCGCACCAAGACTGAGCGAGAGGCTAGCGGCGACCCCCGGCTGTCCATTGAAGAGCGATATTCAAGCCATGAGACATATATCGCCGCAGTGAAGCAGGTTTGTGACGCCCGTTTGAGTGAAGGACTGATGATCCAGGAGGATGCAGACCGTTTCAACGCGTCCGCAGAGAAGAACAATCCTCTTGACCCGACGACGGGGCTTGAGCCGTTAATCCAGGCAGGAGCGTTTAGGGGCGTCTAGGGTGTTTAACACCCTCTGCTTACCCCTACTCAAGGGCACACGCAGAGCATTCCATCGAATGGTTTGGAACGTCTGGTGTGCCTGCGCCTGCGTGTGCAGGCTTGTTTGCCTCGAATAATCCGGTGACCAAATGCTGGTAAGCTGACCCGCTAAGCGGGTAGCATGGATGCATGACAGATATGAATGACGTCATCATCGTTGGTGGCGGAGCCGCAGGGTTGATGTGTGCGATAGAGGCAGGAAGGCGAGGCAGACGCGTCCTGATCCTGGAGCACGCAGACAAAGTGGGCAAGAAGATACTCATCTCCGGTGGCGGACGATGCAACTTCACCAACCTTGGCGCAGTGCCGGAACTGTATCTCAGCCAAAATCCGAAATTCGCCATCTCTGCCCTGAGTAGGTATACCAGCGCCGACTTCATTGACCTCGTCGAGCAGCACGGCATCCCCTACCACGAGAAGACGCTGGGTCAGCTCTTCTGCAACGGTTCCTCTGAACGCATCCTGGAAATGTTGCTCCATGAGTGCAGCGAAGCCAACGTTGGGATATGGACATCGTGCACCGTGACAGGCGTGACCCGTGGGGAAGAGGGGTTCACCGTAGAAACCTCGGATGGCTCCACATCAGCAGAGTCCCTTGTCGTGGCAACGGGAGGGTTATCGATACCCAAGATGGGGGCGACAGGCTGGGCTCACTCCATGGCAAGGCAGTTCGGTCTCAAGTTGACGGACGTCAGGCCCGGCCTGGTGCCGTTGACCTTCAACCCACCAACCCTGGACCAGTTCAGCAACCTTTCCGGTGTCTCGCTGGACGCCGCAGTCACCTGCGATGGGGCCACCTGGCGGGAGAGCATGTTGTTTACCCACCGTGGCCTCAGCGGCCCGTCAGTCCTCCAGGTGTCATCACACTGGCGTAAGGGGCTTGAGGTAGTGATCGACCTCCTGCCGGACGTTGAAGATCTTCATGTCCACTTTGAGACCGAGCGCGAAAAGCACCCCGGCGCTGAAGCAGCCACCGTAGTTGGTCGATTGATGCCGAGGCGTGTGGCGCAGTCCGTCTGTGGCTCGATGGCTACCCGCCCACTGAAGTCATTATCAAACGCAGAGCTTGCTGAACTCGTGGGTTCGCTGAAACACTGGGTTGTAATGCCTGACGGAACAGAAGGGTACCGCACAGCAGAGGTCACCGTGGGTGGCGTAGATACAATGGAATTGTCATCGCGGACAATGGAAGCAAGAGACGTTGACGGGCTGTATTTCATTGGAGAAGCGGTGGATATCACCGGCCCTCTGGGCGGTTATAACTTCCAGTGGGCCTGGTCCTCTGGCTACTCTGCGGGGCAGGTGGCCTGATGGTAATGTTGCTGTTTTCGTAATCGGACTTACGAAGAACAGCTATTTCTGTTATACTGCTTGAAACGGCACACTTCCGACAGCCCCACAACAACCGCTGGGTTTGGCAAAGAACCACATTAGTTTCTTGCATCTCCCCTTTGTTCATGCCGCGCTGACGGTCCTGTACCGACCATACATATCAAGGAGTCAGCGCTTTGACGTCTTCGACAACCCTTCGCCGAGGGGCGAAATCTAACGTTAGTGCCCCGCGCCGTGATTCACATCCTGCAGTTTGTACTGCATGTGGCGCCACCACCACAGTTCCCTTCATCCCACGACCCAATCAGGCTATCTATTGCCCAAGCTGCTTCAGATTGCAGAACCGGCAGAACCCCGCCGCCAGCGAGGCGAACCCTGTTGACCTCGCACGATTTGCAGATGTATTCCCAGACATGACCCTCATGCCCTCGACGAGAGTTGCTGTGGGCGAGATGGGCATTAAGGATCCTACGCCGATTCAAACCGCCACGATTCCTGCCATGCTTGCAGGAAAAGACGTGATTGGACAGGCTCGAACAGGCTCCGGAAAGACCCTGGCCTTTGCAATTCCGATGGTTGAGCACGCCGATCCGACCAAACGCGGCGTCCAGGCTCTGGTTCTTGTCCCAACCCGCGAACTTGCCATGCAGGTAGCCGAGGTGGTTCGAGGACTGGCCAAACGACGTAATCTTATCGTTACGCTCCTTTATGGCGGGCGTTCACTCACCCCTGAAGTCAAGATGCTCCGAGGCGGCGCACAGATCGTCATTGGTACGCCAGGCCGAACGCTTGACCACCTGAAAAGGGGCGGTCTGGTTCTGAAGAACCTTAAGTTGTTTGTACTGGACGAGGCCGATGAGATGTTGGACCAAGGTTTCCAGCACGATGTTGAGGCTATCCTGGAAGCAGCACCTGTAGGCAGGCAGATGGCACTTTTCTCAGCAACGTTGCCTGACTGGGTGGCGAAGACCGCCCACAAGCACCTCCACGAGCCTGAGATGGTTGCAGTGGACGCTGATGGTGCCCAACCCCCGGAAATTGAGCACAAGATCTATGAGATCGATAAGAATCATAAACTGGATGCCCTTCGTACCTACCTGGACAAGCGAACCGGGCCTATCCTCATCTTCGGGCGTACCAAGCACGGAGTGAAGAAGCTGGCAACACAGCTGGAAGGCTTCGGCTACCCCGTCGATGCGCTTCAGGGAAACCTGACGCAGAATGCACGGGAACAGGTCATGCGGGGCTTCCGTTCAGGTAAGGTTCCCATCCTAGTTGCTACCAACGTGGCGGCCCGTGGATTGGATGTCAAAGGCATTGAACAGGTCATCAACTACGACCTGCCGGATTCCGAGTCACACTTCACCCATCGCACAGGCCGAACCGGACGCATGGGTCAGCAGGGAGAAGCAATCACGTTCCTGTCCTTTGAAGATGGCAAGAAGTGGCGAGAGATTGAGCGAGCGCTCGGACGCAAGTTTAAACGTGAAGTATGGCCGGGAAGCACACGGCAATTGGATCGTCCTGGTGGAAGCCGAGGCCTTGGCCCTCGCAGGAATGACCGTGGCAACGACCGCGGTAACGCTGGCGGACAACGTGGGTCATTTAACGGGAATAGCGGGAACCGAACGTTCAGGCGACCCGGGGCTCCTCGTCCCGCGTCAGCTCCGACGGGTGGCAATAGAGGGCGAGCCCCTCAGCGCTAGCCTATAAAAACAAGTCATGATCATTCAAATGAGTCGATAGCAATATCGGCTCATTTCTTTTTAGGGCCAGAACCACCCGATAACACCTCCTCTCTTGTATTTTGCAGTGGAACCACCCTTCAAACTTCCTTAGCAGAACCCTCTTATGGCACTTTGGTCCTACCAGGTGTTTGGAAGATGACGGAGACCCGCCTGCTGCCTCTGACTCGTGCTTTGAAGTCAGGGCAGCCGAAGCCGAACTTCCTGCGAAGGAAGTTCGGCTTAAAACATTGATGGCGCGCATGTACCCCAAGATCGGTGGTATAAAAGTGTAAAGCTGATATCGAAAATGCGAAGAGACCCCGGTCGCCCTGTTCAGCGTGCCGGGGTCTCTTTGTAAATATGGGTGTTGGCACTACATTGGGTTATTACTCACATCGTGATAATAAAGTCTGTGCAGTGGAGAGCAAGCTCCCACCGCCAACCCTGGACCTCGGGAATGGTCCTGAGAAAAATTACGGAGTGTGAGTAATGACACCTGAGCAAGTAGCATTGGTTCAGTCCACATGGCAGAAGGTCGTCCCCATCGCAGGGACAGCAGCAGACCTCTTTTATGACAAAGTGTTTGAACTTGCCCCGGGCGTCCGATCGATGTTCCCGGACGATATGACCAGCCAGAAGGCCAAGCTGGTCTCCATCATGAACACCGTTGTGACCTCCTTGCATGAGATTGAGACCCTGGTGCCCACAATTGAAGAACTGGGTCGCTTCCACGGTGGCAAAGACGTGAAGCCGGAGCACTACGGAGTCGTCGCTGAGGCGCTGCTTTGGACGTTGGAGCAAGGCCTGGAAGACGCATGGAGCTTGGAAGCCAAGCAGGCCGGAGGCCTACACCATCCTTGCGGAGACCATGCAGGGCGCTGTAATCAAGGCGTAACCACTAACTATATCCAGAGAAGAGCCCGTTTAGGTCATCCTGAGCGGGCTTTTCCTTTGCCCCTGTTTGACGTTCTTTGAAGCTACAAATACAATCAGCGCGTTCTCATTGAACGAACAACCGAATGGGAGGCGCGCAATGTATCTACTTCAGGAGATTCTTCACTTTGGAACAGGCAGGAATTCAGAAGCCATCAAACGCCTAAACTGGATTCACTCTGTGATGCAGCCCAACCCTGGGTTTGTCGCTGCTCAGATATGCAGCTATCTTGGCAACTCGTCGCGACACCTCATTCTGCGTATGTGGGAAGACAAGGAGTCCTTCACCGCATTCCGAGCCACAGATGGAGGCCAGAGCTATTCCAAGAACCGACCGGAAGGCATCTACGAGGGCCAACCCGTGGGTCGAGAGTGGGAAGATATCATAGACACTCCTGGCGATGCGAAGGGTAACTTCCTGATCCGTGGCATTTTCGATATCACCGAGGGTCGTTGGGATGACTACACGACGCTGCGGAAGAGCCAGGACGAAGTCCATAAGCAAACTGGCGGCCTGCAGTACTCACGGAACTTCAAACAGCTTGATGAAGAGAACCAGGCGTTGATGTTGATTCGCAAGACCAGTAGAGAAGACCACCTGAAGTACATGGAGAGCCACTTGCTGGCGGATGTGCGGCGCAGTGGCCCCTCAGGCACATTTACCGCAAAGGGCAACGAATACTACGAGATCATTGATGAGACAACCAAGTAAATAGTGACATAGACGTTAGTGAAGGAGCCAGGTAGCCTTTGGGTGCCTGGTTCCTTCTGCTATAGTGACAGCAATCAATTCTTTGTGAGGAAAGCCATGGGGCAGATCATTTATCAGGTTGATGCGTTCACCAACAAACCGTTCGCCGGGAATCCTGCTGGCGTGTGCTTGCTGGAAAAGCCAGCGAGCGAGGGGTGAATGCAGAACATTGCCCTGGAGATGAACCTGTCTGAGACTGCGTTTCTCGTTCCCGCCGAGGACGGATACAACCTCCGTTGGTTCACCCCAACCAAAGAGGTGGACCTTTGTGGCCACGCTACTCTGGCCAGTGCGCACACCCTCTGGGAGACCGGTGCGTTGCCATCGACACAGCAGGCGCGCTTTCACACACGCAGTGGGCTGCTGACGGCCGACCAATCGGGTGATTGGATAGAGATGGACTTTCCTGCGGACCCTCCGACACCCCTGGCGATGCATCCTGATGTCGAGAGGGCATTGGGCGTTGCGCCGCTGACCGTCAATAAAGGCCGGAACTACTACTTGGTGGAGATCGCCTCGGAGCATGACGTGCGTGCGTTGAACCCTGACTTTAGCTTGTGGCCGGAAGCCATGACTGGATGCATCGTTACAAGCGCTGCGGGCAGTGGGGAGTTCGACTTCGTGTCCAGGTTCTTTGCGTTGGGCCTGGGGATACGTGAAGACCCGGTTACCGGCTCGGCTCACTGCCAACTAGCACCGTACTGGTCAGAGAAGCTAGGACGATCAGACATGGTTGGCTATCAGGCGTCTGCGCGCGGTGGCGTGGTCCGGGTTCGCCTCGCTGGAGACCGCGTGGTTCTATCTGGCCAGGCGGTAACAGTCATGCGGGCTGAGTTGACTTCCTAGTAACCTCTGGGACACCTTCGGCTTCAGCTTCCTTATGCTCTCCTGTCACAACGGATTAATTCTTTGTCCATTTGCCATCGCCCGCTTATCACCCCACCGTTCATTCTCCAGAAGGATGTTCCACCACCTACATTCTGCGAAGATATATCTAATGAACAGAGAGCCAGAAGGGGAGAGGCAAGGAGGCAGTGATGAAGTATCTGGAAGTCATGAAGCACCTGGAATCCTTCGACGAGGCCTCACCAGAGATGCTGCGGTTGGCCATCCACCTGGCAGTAGTGTTCTACAAGTCCACCAGCCTGCCAATGACCAAGCATTCCGCAGACAACTATAAGGCCTAAAACAACAAGGAGAGCATGACAATGGTAGCAGAAGGATGGGCGAAGGTTCTGTACACGGGATATCGGGTCATGCTCTCAAGTTCCATAGCTGCTACTTTTGCCCTCCTGATAGGCAACTAAGAAAACAAACAGTAAGAGGCAACGGCGTGCTGATTCACTCAGTACGCCGTTTTTTTGTGCATTGAGCAAAGGTGTGGTGTAGCGGAAGGCAAACTACCTGGGGTACCCTGTCATTCGACGAATTCATACGCGTGTCGAAAGGGGATCTATGGCTGACCGAATCGGAATTATAGGGGCAGGAGCCCTTGGTAGCTACGTTGGAGCCTTCCTTGCGAAGGATGGACATGACATAACATTTATCGATATGTGGCCGGAGCACGTGGAGGCCATGAAGCGTGACGGTATTCGGGCCAGTGGAAGCCAGGGTGACTTCTACTCCCCCGTCACCGCGCTGCATCTGACAGAGGCTCAGAGCATTACAG
>JAPYRQ010000071.1 GCA_029936935.1 Dehalococcoidia bacterium
GTGACTACCTCCATCTCCGACGACGCCGGACTGCAAGAAGAATTGCGCCTCATCAATCAGCAGATCACTGAAGGCGAGGCCAACTACAGGACAAACATCGCGAACCTGGAAGAGGACATCGCCTGGTTCCTTGCCGAAATCGACCGCCTCCGCAACGCCCTCGTAAACGGCGAAGGCGAGCTACAGGAGAAGCGCCGAATCATCTCGGACATCCAGGAAAAACTCGGCGTGCTCAACACCAATGGCGTCCAGACCGATGTACCAGCAACCGACGCGGATGGCACGGTGCTGACACCCCTGGCCCCCGTTCAGTAGCTAATAAGTCACATGAAAAAAGAAGGCCCCGTTAATCGGGGCCTTCTTTATTATTCCTTGGAGCATATCCATGATTGCCCACCTGAACGTTCGTAGTGAGCCTGTCGAACCACAGGAACTACCCTTCGACAAGCTCAGGGCGAACGGCTTCAAGAGCGTCTCTGGAGATTGCCACGTCCGACTTTGTCAGGGCTCGCAACGACGCGGAGAAATGCCTGGTAATTCGTCATTGCGAGCAAAGCGAAGCAATCTATCCAAGCTTGCTAGCTCTTGGGTTCCACTATCCGCAGGTGCAGGTCATCAAGCTGACTCTGCTCGGCTGGTGACGGAGCCTCGAAGAGTAGGTCGGTCGCCCCCTGGGTCTTTGGGAACGCGATGACCTCCCGAAGGTTGTCCTCGCCGGCAAGCAGCATTGCTATACGGTCAATGCCCATCGCGATGCCTCCGTGGGGTGGCGCGCCGGACTCCAACGCCGATAGCAGGTGCCCGAACTGCTCTTCCATCGCCTCTTTGGAATGGCCCAACAACGTGAATATCTGCTCCTGCAGCTCCCGATTGTGGATACGAATGCTGCCGCCGCCCATCTCGTAGCTGTTGCACACCATGTCATAGGCCCGCGCCGACACCTTGCTAGGGTCTGTCGCCAGCAGGGGGATATCCTCCGGGAACGGCGATGTGAACGGGTGGTGGGTGGAATCCCAGCGTCCGTCCTTCTGCTCCGCTGCGAACAACGGGAAGTCCACCACAAATGCGTACGCCAGCAGGTCCGGGTCAGCCAGCTCTTTCCGACGAGCCACTTCCTGACGCAGATCGCCGAGGGCTGCATAGACAATGGCCAATGGCCCGCCTTCGAGCAGCAGCATGTCGCCACCCTTCGCCCCAAGCGTCGTCGCAAGCTCTCGCATCAACTCAATGGAGATGAACCGTGACACCGGCGAGCGTACCTGATCCTCCTGCAACTCTTTGGGATCCGTCCAATCGCCGTCGAAGGCGATAGTCACAAGCCCCTTGGCGCCGCGACTCTTCGCCATGTCCGTCAGCTCGTCGATCTGCCTACGTGGCAGGTCTGCCATACCGGGTGCAGCAAACCCCTTCACGATGCCGCCATCGGACAGCGCTGTCTGGAACACCTGGAACTCGCTTTTCAGTACGATGTCGGCTACGTCTACAAGCTCCAGCCCGTAGCGCAGGTCAGGCTTGTCGCTGCCATAGCGACTCATCGCATCGGCATAGGTCAACCGTGGGAACGGCCTGTTGACCGTCTTTTCGGGCACCAACGCAGCAGCCATGCCCGCATACATCTCTTCCATCATGTTCAGGATGTCGTCCCGCTCCACAAAGCTCATCTCAACGTCAAGCTGGGTGAACTCCGGCTGACGGTCGGCCCTCAAGTCCTCATCGCGGAAGCAGCGGGCTATCTGGAAGTACCGCTCAAACCCGCCCACCATCAACAACTGCTTCATCTGTTGGGGCGACTGTGGCAACGCATAGAACTGACCCGGATGCACCCTGCTGGGCACCAGGTAGTCGCGGGCCCCTTCCGGAGTGCTCTTGATGAGGATAGGCGTCTCGATTTCCAGGAAGTCGCGCTCGCACAGGAAGTCCCGGATGTACTTCACGATGTCATGTCGAAGGGTGAGGTTGCGCTGCATTCGCCCACGTCGCAGATACAGATGTCGATGCTTCATGCGCAGAGCCTCGTCCACATCGCTGTCCTCGTTAATGTAGAACGGCGGTTGGTTGGCGGCGTTCAGCACCTCCAACTCCTGCACGGCGATGTCCACTTCACCCGTATCGATGCCCTCATTCACGGTGCCCTCTGGCCGAGCAGTCACCTCGCCCGTAATTTGCAGCACCCACTCGCTCCGAACCGACTCAGCAACGGCGTAATCCGAGCCCAGCGTTTCCGGGTTGATGACGATCTGCACCGTGCCGCTGCGGTCACGCAGGTCTATGAATATCAGGCCGCCGTGGTCGCGTCGACGGTTCACCCAACCTGCCAGAACCACTTTTTTGCCGATGTCAGCGGCCCGCAACGAGCCGCAGTTTGTGTCTTTGAGCATGCTTGAACTACCTCCGGTACGTACACATGTTTTGGTGAAGGGCCGTAGCAACCACCTATAGTCCTAAACGAATGACACACGCCAAAGTTCAATAAGGACAGCTAGGTGCAGGGCGAAGACCACCAGGAACATCCATTATAGGGTCAGCTAGGAAGGGTAGGCAACGCGTCAGCTAGTCCGACAGTATCGGCAACACCCACCCGAAGGTGACGGCAAACAACACCGGCGCCGGCATCATCCAACCACGTACGCGGCCTCCCGCAAGGGCTGTAGCCGCCAGGCAGATGGAAGCCAGCACCAGCACACCGATGGTGAAGCCGACAAAGGGGCTGCCAAGGCCGGAAGTGGGGTTATCGCCTTCCGCCAAAGAGTAGGCCACACCCGCAAAAAGCCCAGCGAAGGTCCAGCTAGAGTGGGTGAACAGCGCCATCGGCATTACAAACTTGAAGAACGTTACCTGCTTCAGCGCATTCTGGAGCCATCGTGGAGGGTCTTTCCTGAGACCGAGCAGGGCCTGGATGGCCAGAAAATCGAAGAAGAGCCCCATCAGGGCTCCAGTCAAGACGCCAGCAATAATCGATGACACTAGTTCTGCTCCTCTGAAGTCACTGTCTGTACCACAATACCGTGGAACCCCAGCCCGCCCAGCCGTCGCCGCAGCGCTACACCGGCGGATTCGCTTTTGACCAATGAAAAAAGGCTGGGTCCGCTGCCTGACAAGTGTACCTGATCAGCCCCTGCCTTTAGCATTACATTCCTATGACGGTCGAGACCTGGGAACGCATCGTCGGCAACGCGCTCAAAGGCATTCACCATACACTCCTCGGGGATGGCCTCGCCACTTCGCAGCGCCTCCGTCAACTTCGCTGTCGTAGATCCGTCCGTGAAGTCGTCAGGCCCAAGTCTACCGTACAGAGCTGGCGTCTTGCCCGGCACCCGGATGTCAGGGGACACAATCACAAGCCACTGACCCTGAGGGGTTAGGAGAGGTTCCAGGAGTTCGCCCCTGCCCGTTCCCAGCTGTGTGCCACCTTGAAGGAAGAACGGCACGTCAGACCCCAACTGGCTGGCCAGCTCTGCTAACCGAGGCGTATCCAAGTCTAGTTTCCAGAGTGCATTCAAGCTACGGAGTGTCGCAGAAGCATCGCTGCTACCACCGCCAAGGCCTGCAGCAATGGGTATGGTCTTGATGAGGTCAATCACCGCACCCTGGTCGGTGCCTGATTCTTTCTGGAGGAGGTCAGCCGCCTTCCACACCAGGTTGCGCTCTCCTGTCATGCCCTTACGGTCGCATCGCAGTGTCAGCGCATCAGCGGGAGCAACGGCAATCTCGTCAAACAAGCTCACCGTCTGCAGCACTGTGGCCAACTCGTGGAAGCCATCTTCGCGCCGACTGATCACTTCAAGCCCCAGGTTGATTTTGGCGTAGGCTTTTAATGTAATCATGGCTATTGATGCCCCCGATTGAATAGCCTCACCCCGGCAACAAAACAGCTTAAAGCTGCCATCCGGCTGCCTCCCCTGCGCGGTGCAACGCAGCCCACTCTTCAAGGGTCAACGTCTCTGCGCGGCGCGTCGGGTCGACTCCAGCCGTTAGCAGTGCGCCTTCTGCCTCACTCGCCGGGGCCTTCAGCGCATGGCTGAGAACGCCTTTGAGCTGTTTGCGAGGGGCACTGAACCCGGCACGTACCAGCGTAAAGAAACCCGACTCGCTGGGCACTTGTACCGGAGGCGATGGATGAACGTCAATACGAAGCACGGCGGATGTCACCTTGGGCGGCGGGTAGAACGAACCCGGTTTCACAAGGCTCACGATCTTTGGGTTGCCGTAGAAGCGTGTCGCCACACCAAGCAATCCTGTTTTGCCTTCCGGCGCGGACATACTCTGCGCCACTTCCCGCTGCACCGTCACTACAATGACGCTCGGTTTGTGGTCGGCTTCCAGAAACCGCCTGACGATGGCCGTGGCCACGTAGTACGGTAGGTTTGCCACAAGTTTGTACGGCTTGGAGTCGGGGACAAGCGTTGCGATGTCCGTTTTCATGGCATCGCCGTGGTGGATGCTCACGTGTGGTTGGTCAGCAAAGACGCCCTTCAGCGCTTCAGCAAGCTCGTCGTCCAGCTCAAGGGCAACGACCTTGCCGGCCTTTCGAGCCAGCACTTCCGTCAGCGCGCCAAGACCGGGGCCGATCTCCACAACGGTGTCGTCTGGGCCTACGTCTCCCGCATCGGCAATACGTTCAAGCACGCCGGGGGAGACCAGGAAGTGTTGGCCCAGCCCCTTACGAGGCTGCAGGCCCATGCGGCGGAGCAGACGCCCGGCAGCGCTCCGCTCCCCTTCAGGAGCATCATCGACGTCAGCCGGGCGGCGCGGTGTTTTTACCGCTCGTGAACGAGGGCTCATCGTAGCTCCAACTGCCACCATCGGGCGGTGGAGATAGAAATATCAAAGAGAGGACCGTGCACCTCCCGTCGATCATAACTCCTCGGTGTACCTCTCAAAACAGCTCAGGCCAGGTAGTCCCACGGCGCTCGGCGTTTCCGCTTACCGTTGCTCCCTTCCGGGCCTGGCGGGATTCACAGTCGTCCGTCGCGCGGGTCCCAGCCCTCAACACCGCTCTGAGAAGGCAGAGGCCGAAAGGCTAGACCTTGGGGAGGAATTCAACCCCGCTATGGCGGATTGCGGGTACAAGGCACCGCCAGTTCCCCATCTAGCACGGCCACTTCCATCGTATGGCCGCATAGGTGGGGTGTCAATTGGAACGTGGTACAATCCCTCACGGTTTGGCCGACTGTCCCCAGGCGAGGGGTGTTGCGGCTGTTCCAGAAACCGCGAGTAGGGTAGCTACATGGACGTTCTTAAGGCAGTCATTCCCGCGGCGGGATTAGGCATGAGATTGCTACCCGTCTCCAAGGCTGTTCCCAAGGAGCTTCTGCCCTTGGTGGACAAGCCCATGCTCCACTACGTTGTTGAAGAGGCTCTGGACGCAGGTATCACCCAGATTGTCATCGTGACATCACATGGGAAGGACGCCCTTGCCGATTACTTTGATCCTGCGCCTCACCTGGAAAAGATACTTGAAGAGCGAGGTGAGGCATCGGCAGCGGCGGCCATGCGCCGAATGCGAACGGAAGCCGAGTTCATCTTCGTTCGACAGCACGAGCAGCTAGGCCTTGGCCACGCGGTCTACACAACCCGCCACGCCGTTGGCGACGAGCCCTTTGCGGTTATGCTCCCCGACGACATTATCGACGCTCCCACGCCTGTGCTCGGTCAGTTACTGGCTACGGCACAGCAGTACAACGGCAGCGTCGTCGCCGTGGAGGAAGTGCCGCCGGAACGCATCAGCGGCTATGGCGTCATCGACCCGGAAGACATATCCGACGGCGTCTACAAGGTGCTCGACATGGTAGAGAAGCCGAGCCAGCAGGACGCGCCGTCGAACCTGGGCATCGTCGGGCGATACATCCTCACGCCGGAGGTCTTCGAGGCGCTGAGTCGCGTCAAACCCGGCGCAAAGGGTGAGCTTCAACTGACGGACGGCATCGCGCTGCTCATGGAAATACAAACAGTCTACGCACGCCGGTTTGAAGGCGTCCGACACGATGCCGGGAACCCGTTGGGGCTCATCAAAGCTTCGGTGTCGCTAGCCCTCAAACGACCTGAACTTGGGCCTGCGCTCAAAGAGTGGTTGCGGTCAAAGATGGAGGAGTAATCGCAATGAAGATAGGCTTCATCGGTCTGGGAGCTATGGGGCGACACATGGCACGGCACCTGCAGGAAGCGGGCCATGACATGACCGTCCACGACATCCGACGAGAGGCTGCAACACCGTTTCTGGAAGCAGGCGCAGACTGGGCAGACACCCCCAAAGGCGTCGCACTGGCCTCTGAGGTCATCCTGACTTCACTACCAGGCCCCGTGGACGTAGAGGGCGTGGTGCTTGGTCCTGACGGCATCGCTGATGGAGTCACTTCGGGGCAGGTCTACCTTGATCTCTCCACCAACTCACCCGTCGTCACCCGTCGACTGCACAAAGAGATGGCCGACCGTGGCATAGAGATGCTGGACGTGCCTGTCAGTGGCGGCACTGTTGGCGCAGAAGCTGGCACACTTTCCATGCTGGTTGGCGGAGATGAAGCCCTCTTCAACCGTATGCTGCCTCTACTCCAACAGTTCGGCGATAAACCCTTCTACTGCGGCCCTTCCGGCGCTGGGCAAGTATGCAAGCTGGTCAACAACTACATCTCGCTATCCATCCAACCGCTGCTGGCGGAGGCCTTCTCCATCGGAGTGAAGGCGGGTGTCGATCCGGCCACCATCTTCGAGGCTGTCAGTCGCAGCACGGGCAACACGCCGTCCATGCAACGCAGGTACCCGACGGGCCTGTTCAAGGGCAACTTCGCGCCGGGGTTCACCGTGAACCTGGGCCGCAAAGACCTTGGCCTCGCCATCGATTTGGCCAAAGACTTCGATGTACCCGTGCAGTACGGCCCTCTGTCCTGGAAAGAGTACGATGAGACCTCCAAGCGAGATCGTGGTCTGCTGGACACGGGTGCTGTAGCTCTGATACAAGAAGAACGAGCAGGCGTGGAGATCCGCGCCGACATGGATTCCAAATAACTAACCAAAACACCGAAGGAGAACACCATGCCCTCCGATTTCATTAGTAACGAAGAGATTATCCAGATGGCGCGACGTCGCCTGCACCAGGGCACCTGGGATTACCTGGTTGGTGGTGTTGAGTCAGAGACGACGATGCGACGTAATCGGCTGGCCTTTGACCAGATTGCTTTCCGTCCTCGTGTTCTGAGGGACGTGTCCTCTGTAGACCCGTCCACCACGTTCCTGGGGAACAAACTTCGCATCCCTGCGTTGCTGGCTCCCGTTGGTAGCCTGCAGGTGTTCGCCCCTGAAGGCGGAATCGCAGCCACCAAGGCCGCTGCCGAGTTCGGCGTCATGCACGTTGTGAGTTCCGTGACCGAACCCGCGCTTGAAGACACCATGGCATCCGTAGATTACCCAAAGATGTTCCAGCTCTACGTCCACGGCGACTGGGGTTGGATCGAGGAAATCGTTGGTCGAGTGGTAGAAGCGGGATACAAGTCGCTGTGCCTCACGGTGGACGTCCAGCACTACAGCCGCAGAGAGCGGGTCATGGTGGAGCGCTACGTCCAACCCACCCTCCGCGTGGCCAGGGACCCAAAGTACGCTGCATCCCTCACATGGGAGATGGCTGACAAGATACAAAAACTGGCCGGACTGCCTTTCATGATTAAGGGCATCGCCACAGTGGAAGACGCCAAGATCGCTGTAGAGCACGGCGTCGAAGTCATCTGGGTATCCAACCACGGTGGTCGACAGCTTGACCACGGCCTCGGTTCAATGGATGTGCTGCCGGAGATCGTCGAGGCGGTGAACGGCAAAGCCGACATCATCGTCGACGGCGGTGTGCAGCGTGGCAGCGATATCCTCAAGGCCATGGCTCTAGGCGCCAAAGCAGTGGCCATCGGCAAACTCCAGGCATGGGGTCTAGCGGCTGCAGGCACGGCAGGAGTTGTGAGGATGCTGGAGATACTTGAGGACGAGATGATCTCAGCGATGGCCCTGCTGGGAATCACCAGCATCGATCAGATGACCAAGGACTACATCCGCAAGACAGACGCCATTGTGGCCCAGCCCCATGAGATGAGTTCCTGGGTCAACATGCCGGTAGACCGGATTCCGTAGGGAGGCACTGCCTCATTTGTACGTAAAAAGAGGAGCAGCTTCACCGAGATCCGTTGGGTTGCTCCTTTAGCGTTGTCCGGCAACACCCCTTGAGGTAAACTGGCACTCGACGCATCGCAACATCACAAACACAACCTTTAGGAGACATCCATCCGAGCAAGGCTACGAATTCAAAAGCCCCTATTCGTTATTACGATTGTCCTGATGATGGTCATGGCAAATGCAGCGTGCTCCGGCAGCACTAGCAATAACCCGTCTGAACAGCTTGTCGCGTCACCGCCAGAAAGCTCAGGAGCGATTGGCAGCAGCTTTAATCTCCACGGCGACTGGGTCATCGATATCGCGAATCCGGACGGTAGTCTAGTCAGCCGCCACGCGTCCAAGAATGCCCTTGAACCGAGGGGTGGTTTCAATATTGCAAATTTCTTGTCCAAAACACAAACCCCAGGTGGATAGCGAATCATCTTAGGCGAATCCCAATCTATTCCATATTCTCCTTGCTTTACGCCAACCGGCGATGAAGGTAGATGCGTCATAGTAGAACCATCTTCCGCCTCTACACTCCCTGTGACTGCCCTTGCCTCAAACCATTCCGCCAATCTCGTTATCACTCCACCAGCGATAAATGATTCAACGTTCGTTTTGAGCGGCAGTGTCACAGCGGGTAGGGACGCACAGCTTTCACAAGTGGACACAACGATTGGTTTCTGCCAGTCAGACACCGCACCTGACGATTGCATCGACCCGGGCGGGTATGGCGGAGACCGAACCGTTACAAGCGCTGATATCCTTTCGGAGAACATCAACATCGTTGCAGGGCAGGCAATCCTTGTCACAGTCACCCTGACTGTCGCCTCATAGCGAGAGCAAGGTCATCGATACCCGCCTTCATTAGTCGGTGCCACGGGCCTTCATCGGTCTGTTAGTTCTCATTGTGGCATTGGCAGCTTGTACTCCTGCCGAGCAGGAATCTGCCATAGCTACCGCTACGG
>JAPYRQ010000072.1 GCA_029936935.1 Dehalococcoidia bacterium
TCCCTGAGGAGAGCATCCGCTTCCACACCTGCTGGGGCAGCTACCATGGCCCTCACCAGTTCGATATCCCTCTGGCTGACATTGTGGACATCATCCTGAATGTGAAGGCCGTCGGGTACTCCATCGAGGCCTCCAACCCGCGCCATGACCATGAATGGACGGTGTGGAAAGACGCCAAGCTGCCGGACGGCAAGGTGCTGATCCCCGGCGTCATCGGCCACTCCAACGACTTCATTGAGCACCCTGAGTTGGTAGCACAGCGCCTCGTCCGCTATGCCAACATCGTCGGGAAAGAGAACGTGATGGCAGGGACCGACTGCGGCATAGGCTCCCGCGTAGGGCATGCGCAGATATGCTGGGCCAAGTTCCAGGCCATGTCTGAAGGCGCAGCGATCGCCTCCAAAGAACTCTGGGGCTAGCTTGCCCCACGCGGCCCCTGCACGGATAGTGCCTGAATGGGCTAGTTACACAAGATTCTTAGGTGGTGTAAAATCGATTTCAGACGGTAACAGTGGGAGGGAACGATGCTCACAAGGGAAGAGAACGAACTGTTGAGTCGAGTAGGCGCTGGCACGCCCATGGGTGAGTTGATGCGCCAGTATTGGATTCCAGCTAATTACACCTATGAGACTGAGCCTGATGGGCAGCCTATTCGCGTGCGGCTTCTTGGCGAGGATTTGCTTGCTTGGCGTGACACTAATGGCGTCCCGACGTTCACCCAGGATCGCTGCCCCCACCGCGGCGCCAGCTTCTACTTCGGTCGCAACGAAGAGTGTGGCCTCCGCTGTGCCTACCACGGCTGGAAATTTAACGTAGATGGCAACTGCATCGATATGCCGAACGAGCCGCCCACCAGCAACTTCAAGAGCAAGTTGAAGATTACATCGTACAAAGGTGCAGACTTTGGCGAGATGACCTGGATATACATGGGGCCTGATCAGGAGCACCCACCTGGTGTGCCGCAGTTCGAGTGGGGCCTGGTGCCTGACAACCAACGCCGTCACAATCGCCGGTTCATCTATGAGTGCAACTGGATGCAAGGGCTTGAGGGCGAGTTGGACTCGACGCACCTCTTCTTCTTGCACAGTCGACTCCATCCGGAGGATGACCCGAAGTACGGCTCTTACCATCCTGAGCATGCGGCAAAGTTCCAGGTGCAGAAGACTGATTACGGCCTGCTTTACGGTGCCGAGCGACCGGAGGCCGATGGTAGCAGCTACTGGCGAACATCCCACTTCCTGTTCCCTTTCTACGGGATGTTTCCGGGGAGTGACAACGGGGTGCCCCTCTCCATCTACGTACCAATAGACGATGATTACACCATGCACTTTGGCTTGCAGTGGCATCCCACAAATGCCGTCAAGGGCTCCAAGTGGCCAATCCCTGATTTGGCGGACGAGCCTGGTGTTCTGGTGGATGGCGCGGGGCCGCTAAAGCCAGAACAGAAGGGTACGTTCTATGCTAACTGGTGGTCTGAGCTCAGCCCCCAAACGGACTTCCACATGAACCTTGAGGCTAAGAAGACCAGGAACTTCACGGGCATTCCTACGATTCGACAGCAGGATGCGGCACTGGAATGGAGTATGGGACCCATCATGGATCGCACCAAGGAGCATTTGGGAACAGCGGATGCGGTCATTATCCGTGCCAGAAGACAAATGATCGCTGCTGCGAGGGCGCTGCAGGAAGATGGCACGGTTCCCCCCGGTGTGGAGCAGCCGGAACTGTATAAAGTACGGTCGTGTACATCGTTTGTCGCACCTGGCGAGGACTGGCAGGAAGCTCTGGGCGATTGGCACTACGCACGGTCGACCGAATACCCCGTTGGGCCAGATTCTCAAGGCATTGCCCGAGGTAACCGCTAGAAGGAATCCTGCTAGTAATGTTGGTTATTAAAAGACTCCGGCCACGTCAAATGGCCGAGGTCTTTTTTATAGATAATGGAGTAAGCACGGCTCGACTCTATGACCTATGGCGGCAATCACCTCGTCGGAGGTGCCCACCCAGCCGTTGCGCGGGAAGATGAGGTTCATGCTGACCTCGTGCTCTTCCTTGGTGCCCGCAGCGCAGGCATCGCTGACGACGGCCACATTGTAATCTTTGTCCACAGCGTCTCTGAACGATCCCATGATGACCGCAGTGGTGGAGTATCCCATCAGGATGATGTTCTCAGCGCCGGCACGTCGGAGATACACTTCGATATCCGTGTTGTTGAACGGGTTGATGGTGTGCTTGGTGACGATGAAATCGCCAGGCTCGGGCGTAAGCTCCTCCACAATCTGTTGTTCAACAATCCCCACAGCCAGTCCGGGGGAACCCCAGGTCTCGCCAGGGGTGAACGCCTTGGGCGCCAGGTCTTTCAAGTCCTCCCGATAGCCCACACGGACATAGATGATGGCCATGCCCACCTTGCGGGCGTGGTCAAGCACCTTCTTGGCGTTGGCAATGAGGGTTTTCGCTCCCCACGGCTCAATGGGACGCTTGCTCATGACAAGCCCGTTTTGGAAGTCGCAGAGAATCAGGGCGGTGTGTTTGGGGTCGATGCTCGGTGTTGCCATTGTTCCTACCTCGTTCTATGGAAAATACGCCTCGTAAAAGACTGGAACAGGATGCCATAGATTAACGCAACGGCACAGAGAGGATTACGGCCACCGTGGTGAGATGTGGGGAGGGATAGTCTTCTTCAGTATTTCAACGAACCGCTGAGCAGGTCCGGAAAGGGTGGTATCGCGGACAGTGATGATGCCCACGTGCTGGATGTCTAAAAGGTGTGCCAGACCAACGATGGAGAAGTTTTCCTCGTCGTCAGGCTCCAGCACCACTCGAGGCATGATACTTATGCCCATCCCCTTCGATACGTACCGCTTAATAGCGTCGAAGCTGTCCAAACGCATGATGACGTTGTAATCCAAACCGCTCTGGTTGAATTTGCCTTCAATGTGCGAGGGGTTGTCTCTGGTCCCGCCTCCGACGATGAGAGGCCACGCGGCAATCTGTTCCAGTGTCTCAATGGGCTTATCAAAGATCGGATGGCCGTGGGAAGCCAGGAGGACACGCTCATTGGTGAAGAGGGTCTCCACATTGAAATCCCCGAACCGCTCATTGATAGGTACAAACGCCAGGTCTGCTTCCCTGTCTCTTACCATGCGCAGGACTTCAGGGAGAGGGCCTCCCCGAACAAACAGGCGAGTGTCAGGGTAGGCCTCGCGGTACGAAACGATACCATCCACAAGCATGTTTCGTGACATCTCCGGTGTGGCAGCCACAGTAAGTTTGCCTTGGTGGGCAAACTCGGCGGTCTCAGTCGGCAACGAATCGATCTGTTTGAGGAGTGGCTTTGCTAGTTCTGTTAGGTGATTCCCTGCTGCTGTCAGTTGCACCGGCCTTTTGCTTCTATCCAGAAGGGTGACTCCGGTTTCACGCTCAAGTTCTTGAATATGCAGGGTCACTGCAGGTTGCCGAAGCAGGAGGTGCTCGGCTGCTTTGGTGATGCTCCCGTATTGAGCCACCGCACAGAAGCTGCGAAGTTCACGAAGATCCATTCCACATCCTCTATTCCCATTCGCTAATGCAATACAAGTATCTGTTTATTAGTGATATCGCGAATAATATTACGATAAAACATAATTGGTCAAGGATAACGATGATAATTCGTAATCCGCCTGTATCCGGAAAACATGAGAACGGTTTGTTGAGTGGTTGTCCTCTTATGTAAGAGGCTACCGTAACCAGGCACATTCCGATAACATGCACCCACTGACCACACTACCTATGGAGGTATTGCAATCATGGCGTTTGAATACAGAGCAGACCACCTGGGGAGCTTCCTGAGGCCTACAGCCGTAAAAGAAGCCAGGGCGGCAGTCCAGTCCGGGAGTATGAGTGCTCAGCAGCTAGAGGAGATTGAAGACAAGGCGATTCTTGAAGTGCTGGAGCGCCAAAAGAGCGTCGGGTTCAACATCTTTTCTGATGGCGAGTTCCGTCGCAGCGGCTTCCAGAACGATTTCATGGACTCTGTCGACGGCTTTGTTCCCACAGACAGACCTGTTGTCCGTATCTGGAAAGGCCCAGGCGGCGACCCTGAAGCTCAGGGCACTGACAATGTGGTCGGCGCAAAGCTGAAACAGACGCGCAGGTTGACGGGCGCACAGACATCGTTTCTGAAGGCCAACGCAACTGGGCCTATCAAGATGACCGTGCCCAGCCCCAACCAGTTCCCTGCCCTGGTGTTCCAACCCGGCGTCACAGATCCCTTCTACGCCACGCGGACGGACCTTCTGGAGGAGATCACTACGATTTTAAAGGGCGAGGTAACGGCGCTTATAGGCGAGGGTGTGGAGTACATCCAGGTAGACGCTCCGCGCTACAGCTACTTCGTCGACCCCAAGTGGCGACAGGTCTTAGAGGACAACGGGCAGGACCCGGAAGATGCATTAGACCAGTTCATTGCTGCCGACAACGCTATCCTAGAGGGTGCAGGTCGCGCGGGAGCCGTTGCGGCCATTCACCTTTGCCGTGGCAACAACCAGAGCAAGTGGTACGCGGAAGGTGGCTATGAACCCCTGGCGGAAAAGGCGTTCAACCAGTTGAACGTAGACCGTTTCCTGCTGGAATACGATACTGACCGCTCAGGCAACTTTGAGCCCCTGCGCTTCGTACCGAAGGACAAGGTGGTGGTGCTGGGTTTGGTGAGTACTAAAGACGCCACTATGGAATCGCAAGACGACCTGCTCAGGCGTATCGATGAGGCAGCCAAGTACATGCCCATGGAGAACCTGTCGCTGAGCCCGCAGTGCGGATTCGCATCCATGGCTGCGGGCAACATCATGACGGAAGACCAGCAGTGGCGGAAGATGGAGCTCGTCATGGAGACGGCACGAAAGGCATGGGGCTAAGCGGGGTGCCGATATTGCCTCCTTCAATCGGGAAATACCAATACCAAGCTCCATGTTGGACGATGGATCAGACTAGCTAGGAATAGGAAGAGTATGAAGAACAAAGTCTTGAACTCCTTTGATGAGGCCGTTGCGGACATACCAGACGGAGCAACCATCATGGTGGGCGGATTCGGCCCTCCCGGACTTCCCCAGAACCTGCTTGGAGCACTGATCCGACAGGGTGCAACAGATTTGACCATCATTACGAACCGTGGCGACCAAACATCGGCCAAGGCCAACACCGGCCATCTGGTGGAGCTACGACGCGTGAAGAAGGTGTACTGCGCATTCTCGGCGTCGCCACACCCCTCGCAAGCATCGGTGTTCGAGGAGCTGACGGAGTCGGGTGAGATGGAAGCGGAGCTCATGCCTCAGGGAACGCTGGTGGAGCGCATGCGTGCAGCTGCATCGGGCATCGGCGCGTTCTACACCAGGGCAAGCGTTGGCACCGAGCTTGCCGAGAACAAAGAGACCAGGGTCATTGATGGCAAGACCTACGTTCTTGAATTCCCCTTGCACGCCGATTACGCCTTTATTCGAGCGTTTACGTCAGATACGTTTGGCAATCTCCAGTACGATCTGACGCAGCGCAACTTCAATCCGGTGATGGCAATGGCGGCCAAGACCACGTTGGTGGAGATTGAAGGCGACATCATAGAGGTTGGCGGTATGGACCCCAACAATGTGCATACGCCGGGAATATTTGTTGACCGAGTAATCAAAATACCACCCGCACCTGAAGGGCTTTGGACGCTCCCTTCAGACGGTAAACCCTAGGCCACCGGAGGAACGATGACCACTTCTGAGAAGAAACCCCTCGATCGACAGACCATGTGTAGCCGGTTGGCTATGGAGTTTGAGGACGGTTGGATTGCCAATCTGGGCGCGGGAATGCCCACCCTCTGCTCCAACTACGATTTCAAGGATAAGGACATCATCTATCAGTCAGAGAATGGCCTTATCGGCTACGGGCCTCTGGCCAAAGAGGGTGAAGAGATTCCCAACCTGGTGAACGCCGGCGTCCAGTACGTCACCCTCAGGCCTGGCTCAGCTATCGTGCATCACGCAGACTCGTTCACGGTCATCCGTGGCGGCTACGTCAATGTGACCGTCCTCGGCTCCTACGAGGTAGCTGAGAACGGCGACTTCGCTAACTGGAAGACGCCGGGTCGCAAGGGCGGAGGTATCGGCGGCGCGATGGATCTTGCGGTGGGTGCACAGCGTGTCTGGATCGCTATGGAGCACGTGACGCGCGATGGCAAGCCCCGACTGCTCAAGCGATGCGCCCTGCCCGTGACAGCTGTAGGAGTGGTTCAGAGAGTGGTTACCGACCTGGGATTGTTCGATGTGACACCGGAGGGCTTCCTCATGCGGGAGATTGCGCCGGGCTACACGCCGGAAGAGGTTCAAGCGGCCACCGAAGCCAAGCTGATAATCTCCCCGGACCTGAAGCCGTTAAAGGTTACATAAGAAATACGGGAGCAGGTCTGGCGCTGCGACCCTCTGGCCTACAGGCCAGGCCCAGACATGTGTCCCCCGATCACCCGGAGCGAGGAGCTTTATGACAGACCTATCGAAGTCCGTTGCGATTGTCGGTGCTGCCGAGTCTGACCAGATTGGGCTCGTGGAGAACAAGTCGGCGCTCCAACTCCATGCTGAAGCTGCGCACAATGCCCTGGAAGACGCGGGCCTCACCAAAGACGATGTAGATGGTCTGTTTACGGCTGGCTTTTCGACGACGACCACCGGTGAGTACCTGGGTATCCAGCCCAACTATACGGATACTACGGCTGTAGGTGGAGCCTCTTTTGTAATCCACGTCGCTCACGCAGTAGCTGCGATTAACGCTGGGTACTGCAATGTAGCGCTAATCACCCATGGCCAAGCAGGTCGGAGCATGCGGATCAAGGGACAGGGTGGCGGTGGCGGGTTCGCAGAGCCCAATCAGCCTCCACAGCAGTACGAAGCGCCCTACGGCATTCTTGGCCCGCCGGTGAACTACGCCATGGCTGCCACTCGCTACATGCATCAGTACGGCGAAGACCGTACACGGCAGGCGATGGCGGAGATTGCTGTATCTACGCGCAAGTGGGCGCAGCTCAACCCCAAAGCCATGATGCGCGAGTCTATGACTTTTGATGAGTACCACGATTCACGGTGGATTGTGTGGCCCTTCCACCTGCTTGATTGCTGTCTGGTTACAGACGCAGGGGCTGCGGTGGTGATTACCTCCGCTGAACGGGCCAAGAGGCTGAAGAAGAAGCCTGTGTGGGTGCTGGGCGGTGCCGAGAGCCATGACCACAACATGATTAGCCAGATGCCTGACCTGACGTCCACGGTGTCTCGTGTGACCGGGCCTAGCGCCTTGCAACGGGCTGGCGTCACCCATGATGATATCGACCTCACCATGGTCTACGACTCGTTCACTTACACGGCGTTGGTGACGTTGGAAGGGCTGGGCTTCTGCAAGCCCGGTGAGGGGCCGGATTTCGTGGCAGGGCAGCGAACAGCACCCGGAGGCGATTTCCCGTTGAACACCAGTGGGGGCGGTCTCAGCTACACGCACCCCGGCATGTATGGAATCTTCCTGGTGGTGGAAGCCGTGCGACAACTCCGCAAAGAGGCTGGTGAGAGGCAGGTCGCAGATTGTAATGTTGCCCTGGTGAACGGCACCGGCGGATTTTTGTCTTCCACCGGCACCGTGGTGTTGGCGGCAGACTAGGTTATCCGGGGAGTCCAGAGGGGTGTCTCCCTCTGGCAAGGGGCCCGGGGGATGTGCCCCCGTTTAGAGGAACTCCCGCAGATTCATATCCTCGATTGCTGCAGAAACGCGATCAATCATTGTTTCCTGCAACCGCTTTCCGTGTTCCCCACCCAGGTCTGTGTCAGGTCGCGCTCCAAATCCCATGGCGATACGCATTGGGGCGAAGGCGCAGAGGCGATAGTCCAGTCTGCACTGTTCCAGGCTATAATCCGTCACTCCCAGCTTAACCAGGTCTGCATAGTACGCTTCAACTAACGATGACTCCCACTCCCTTCGCCGTTCAGGCGAGAGACTGAGTACCGTGAAGAATGCAATGTCGACCAACCCCTTGGCCTTTGCTACGCGTTGCCAGTCGATGACCGTGACCGTTGGCGACAATTTCTCCCCCCCAATGAGCAGGTTCACCAGGCGATAATCGCTGTGGGTCAGCGTGTACGGCGCGGCAGAGATCATATCTATGACAGATGCTAAGTCGGTGCAGAACGCTTCAACTACGGTCTTCACAACGGGAGAGAATGTGTGCCCGTAGTTGTTCATCACCCCGAGAAGCACCTCGTTGTTAAAGCGAGTGTGCGCAAATGCCAAGTTGGGCTCACCGGTGGGAAGCCACTCGACTGAATCCAGGTCCGGACTGTTCCACCAGGGTGCATGGAGTTTGGCCATTTCTCGTACAGCAAGGAGGGCTTCTTCATACGTACAGCCAGTGAAATCGTTCCCTGTCACAGCTGGCGCCATGTCTTCAAGTAGTATTGCGAACAGCTCAGCCTCTTCGTCCATGCCGCTGTAGTACCTGCGTGGGATGTTGACGGCAAGACGGTCCGCGAAGTCGTCGTAGAAACGAATCTCGTTCTGGTAAAACTGCTGACGGATGCCCACCTGCTTCACTGCTGGAGCCTTGGCTGGCAGCTTGATGATCATGGATGCCGGGCCTGGCTCGCTGCCATCGGCGTAGGTGACTTTCAATCTCACCGTCACACCGTTGGCACCGGCGGCTTCGCTGATGTTCACCGGGGTCACCGACGAAGCTTTCGTGTCGATGCCATGCTGTCCAAGGGCGGCAGTCACCCACTCAGGAGTCAGGTCTCCAAGGGAGCTGGGGATAGGGATACCTGCCATGTAAATACACACCTTCTAAATAATTGAAGTCCAAGTTGCTAGTTCAACCGACAGGTCACATGGGTCCAGGGCCTAGCCCTGGTTAAGAGCCGGGGCCACGCTCCATGGAGTAGGGTTGCCACCTGCGG
>JAPYRQ010000073.1:0-3116 GCA_029936935.1 Dehalococcoidia bacterium
GGTCTGCTCCTGTCCTAGTTCCTTGATTAGCTGTCGCGTTTCCACTACCTGGATCGGATCGATGCCCACAGTCGGTTCGTCAAGGATCAACACTTCCGGTTCATGCAAGATAGCCTGGGCCAGCCCGGTGCGCTGTCGATACCCTTTTGATAGCTTGCTGATGAATGACTTTCGATAATCACCAAGCTTCACGCGCTCAATAGCATTGTCAATGCGGATCTTCAGGCGATCCTTGCGCATTCCACGTATGGTGCCAAGAAACCGGAGGTAGTCCTCTACCGTCATGTCCGTGTAGAGGGGCACAGTCTCAGGCAGATAGCCGATGTGACGCCTAGCATCTAGGGAGCTGGTCATCGTATCGAATCCAGCGATACTGGCGCTTCCGCTAGACGGTGGCAGATAGCCGGTCAGGATGCGCATAGTCGTGGTTTTCCCGGAACCGTTAGGTCCGAGGAATCCGACGACTTCACCCTTTTTGACCTCGAACGAAATATCGTCCACTGCCAGGTGGTCTCCGTAGAATTTGGTGAGGCCTTTGACCTCTATCATTACTTCAGGCATCAAATATCCCTTGCATAAGCTCGAGCGCTAGACATCGCCTAACGCTCGTCTGGCAGTGCTACAGTATAGCGACCTTAATCGTTTCTAGCTACCTTCTAAAGCGTCCATGTTCATGTACGCTTCATTTCGTCACATGGATGCAGTTAGTTCACGGAGATAGGAAAGGTCAAAAAGTCAACCTGTTCCCACTCAAACACCTCGAACTTTGTGTCTTCCGGCACTTCAAAAACCATCCAACCAGTGATGTTGAAGTCTTGTGGAAGATCTGACGGTCCCCAAAGGAAGGGTGTGAATCTGCCCGTGTCGGCTGGATCGGATGAGAGCGGTTGCCGCTGCTCATACGGGTTGATCGGGAAAGCTTTCTCCCTACCGATAGACTCCAGCAACGCAGATTTTTCATCAACGAAGAGGGACAATCTGCCAGAGCGCGTGTTCCAGATGGTCACCCTGGCGGCTACCAGTTCATGGCCATTGGCAGGAGGGCCTACGCTGTAATAGAGGCCATCCGTATCCCGGTAGTTCAACACATCAACTTGCTGAACGTCACTGATGTTCATGGTCAGTCCTCTGCCGGCAAGCGTGACGCCGTCAAAGTCGTCTGAGCATGCTGCTACCAGCAACAATGTCAACATTACCGTGACCAGTACTAAAAATCCTGCTTTTCTTTGTCTCATTGCTTATTGTTGCCCTTACTTGGATGCTAGATTTGCGGGTAATTTGGTGCAAATAGCAGGCTTCTCCTGTTGAACCGACATTTGACGGACAACGCGCACTACGATACAGCAGTTCGGCCGATGGTGCACGTCCCAAATGGTACTACGCGCGATGAGGGCTAAAGAATGGCAACTCCCGCAGACGCTTCACAACCTCTGGAAGCGTCTCTAAAAAGTAATCGATGTCTTCGTCTGTGGTCTCCCGCCCCAGGGTGACCCGAAGGCTGCTCCTGGCGATGTCCGCCGGACGACCTATGGCCGTGAGCACGTGGGACGGTTCCAGGGACGCCGTTGAGCAAGCACTACCGCTGGAAGCAAAGACACCCTTGAGGTCCAGCCCCAGCAACACAGGCTCCGCTTCCAAACCGGGGAAGCAGACATTCACGTTGTTATCCAGTCGTTTGCTTGGGTGGCCGTTCAACATGGTTCCCGGCACCAGCTCCGGAATCGCTGCAATGATGCGATCTCGCAACGCGCGGCAGTGAGCCGAGGTTGCGGCTCGCTCTTGTTCGGAGAGCTTGAGTGCCATTGCCGTCCCCACGATGCCCGCGATGTTCTCTGTCCCCGAGCGTCGTTCCCGTTCCTGGCCGCCACCCATGAGTAGCGGGACGAAGGGGGTGCCACGTTTCACGTAGAGTATCCCCACGCCTTTGGGGCCGTGGAACTTGTGGGCCGAAAGGCTCAGCATGTCCACGCCAAGCTCTTTCACCGAGAGGTTCAGGTACCCGGCGGCCTGCACTGCGTCCGTGTGGATGAGGATGGTTCGACCCATCTCCTCGGCACGCGCTCGTATTAGGCGCGAAATCTCCTTAATCGGCTGCACGCTGCCAATCTCATTGTTGGCGTACATGACGCTCACAACCACGGTCTGGTCAGTCACTGCGGCGGCAACAGCCTCCGGATCGATTAACCCATCCGAATCGACAGGGACGTAGGTGGTCTCGAATCCGAAGCTCTCCAACTGATGGCAGGCGTGGAGGACTGCGTGGTGCTCTATGGATGTTGTGACGATGTGGTTGCCGGTCTGCTTCAAGGCAAAGGCGCCGCCTTTGACCGCAGCGTTATCAGACTCTGTGCCGCCGCCGGTGAACACCACCTCGCTGGCTCGGCAGTCCAACACCTTGGCTACGACCTCACGAGATGCCTCCAGCGCCTTACGAGCCTGCTGGCCCATCGTGTGGATGCTGGACGGGTTGCCAAAGACCTCGGTGAAATAGGGAAGCATCGCCTCTAAAGCCTCTGGCCTCAATGGCGTGGTTGCCGCATGGTCAAGGTAAACTGTATGTTGTCCGCTGTCTTCCACTATTCCCCCGTATCCCTATCGCGCTGAACCCATACATTCTAGCATGGGTGCAACTTCAAACTACATTCCCAGGTCCTGTCGAGTTTTCATATAGCGTTCAATCCCGCTTTTCGTGACCGCCCCAACAACCCTCTCGCCTTCCACCACAAGAACCGCAGGAGGAGGATTATCGTCTTCAAAATCATCCAACAACTCGACTACCGCCGTGGATTGCTCCACCCGCGGGAGGGCGCCCATGGCGGTCATGGCCTGTGCCGCAGTGTTGGTGCTCCAAAGAGCCTTGGGCATGTCTCTAATCGTCTGAAGGTGGATAACGCCTATGGGGTTTGATTCATTACTGACGATGAAACACGTCTTGCCCTGCACCAGGGCGTAATGCTCCACAACGTCCGACACGAGCGTATCTACATCGACTGTGACACAGCTTGCTTCGGAAACCTGTCCGGCGGTCACTCCCGCGTAGCGGTCACGCTGGCGAACTTCTTTAATCGTCGCACTGGCTGCAGAGAACAGAAACACACCAATGAGTACGCTCCACA
>JAPYRQ010000073.1:3216-8824 GCA_029936935.1 Dehalococcoidia bacterium
ACACACCAATGAGTACGCTCCACAATCGGAGCGGCTCTCCGGAGAGAATGGCCCAGCTGATACTCCCCACCACAAAGACACCCGCAAGGGCCTGGCCTAATCGGGCCGCAATCCCGGTAGCAAGTCGATAATTTCCGGTGATGCCCCAGATGATCGCACGGAGAACTCGTCCGCCATCCAGAGGGAACCCGGGCAGCAGGTTGAAAACTCCCAGGGCCAGGTTGGTCCAGCCTAGGGTCAGCGCGACGATGTAGACGGAGTTGTTCCAGTCAAACGTGATGTAGGCGATGCCCATCAACACACCGCCCAGGGCGATGCTCAGCAGCGGGCCTGCAACAGCGATGATGAACTCCACCCAGGGACGGCGCGCTTCGTGAGCGATGTTTGATACACCGCCAAAGACGAACAACGTGATGCCTCGGACGGGGATGCCGCGTGTGGTGGCAACAACACTATGAGCGAGTTCATGGGCGAGGACGGAGCCGAAGAAGAGCAGCCCTGTCATTCCCGCAAGGAGCCAGGTCTGGCCGGGGCTCCAACGGGGAAACTCAAGGCTGAACTGGCTTTTTAGGAGGAAGGTGATGAGGGCGATGACAATGAACCAACTAGCGTTGATGCCCACGGGGATGCCGAAGATCTTACCGAGTCGTATTGTGCTTTGCATCCCGTGCCCCTGACGCTATAGCGTATCGCCTACTTCAGCGTAGCACAGAACCGAGAGGTTGAAGCCCTACCAGTCAATGGTTCCGGCGGCCAACTTCTTCATGATCGACTTCGCTAAGAACGCCTTTCGGTGCACCTCTGCCGAGTACAGGCGTGTGGCCATCCGTGGTCTGCGCTGCGGCGTCCTGGGGTTCAGTTGCTTGGATCCCACTGAGAACGTCCACCAATTCCCGGCGTAGGTCGCTATTGACTGGGCATAGCAGTCTGCGATGGGGAAGGCAGCTTTCAGTCGATTGTGGACCTCGGTAACAAACTCGGCATGAAACATCAGGGATTCCGACTGCGTGACGAAGAGTCCGTTTTCGGTCAATGCCTCTGCAGCCGCCTTGTAGAAATCCCCGGCGAAGAGGTTTTCCGCAGGGCCAACAGGGTCGGTAGAGTCAACGATGATGGCGTCGTACTTCCTGGGTGGGTTTTGCACGTGCTTGATGCCGTCGGTGAACACAACCTCAGCACGCGGGTCTTCAAATCCTGAACGCAGGGTTGGAAAGTACTCTCGGCTGACAGCGACCACTCGCTCGTCTATCTCCGCCAGGGTGACGCTCTCCACCCCTTTGTGGCGCAGCGTCTCTCGCATCGAACCACCGTCCCCTCCGCCGATGATCAGCACATGCTTGGGGTCAGGGTGGGTGTTCAGTACAGGGTGGACCAACATCTCGTGGTAGAAGAACTCGTCCCGCTCCGTCAACTGCACAACGTCGTCCAGGATTAGCATCCTCCCGAAGTGCGGGTGCTGGCGTATCTGGATTTCCTGATACTTGGAGGTCTCTCGATGGAGCAGCGCAGTGTTTGGATATGTGTAGACGATGGGAGCAAATGGGTCATGTTCCTTGAAGTCGTATCGTGACATGGCTATGCCAGGACGACCGAAGGGATTCGGACGCCGTTGAATGTGGATGCGTACGCCGTTGTATAGGCACCGCCGGGGGTGATGAGCACTTTGTCGCCGACGGCCATATCCGGTAGTGCAATGTCCTTGGCGACGACATCAAAGCTGTCGCATGAAGGCCCAGCAACGACCCACTTCACGGTTTCGCTTCCGTTCTTTTCGAGAGGAGTGAAGATGTAGGGGATGTTTCCGACCGATTCCATAAGTCCGTTGAAGACGCCAACATCCAGGTACAGCCAGTTCTCACCATCGCGTCCAGCCTTGCCCACCACGGAGCCCACAAGCGCACCCGAGTCTGCGACAAGTGCACGCCCCGGTTCCGCTTCAAGGACGATGTCCGCTGGGAACAACTCGGCGACACGCTTAAACACGATGTCATAAATGGCCTCAACCGATGGGACATTCACGCCATGGTGGGCGGGGAAGCCGCCACCGATGTTGAGCAGCTTGAGGTTCACTCCGCCTTCGGCCACCTGGCGCCATACATCGGCCGCTCGTTCAAGCGCTGCATGCCAACTCAGGACGCCCTCGCACTGCGAGCCCACGTGGAACGTGACGCCAGCAGGGTTCAGGCCAAGGTCTCGTGATTGGAGGAGCAGCGTAGCCGCTTCCTCAGGCCCCACGCCGAACTTGTCTGTCAGGGGCCAGGAGCTTTCAAGGTTTTCAACGGTCAGCCGAACAACCACGTCAGAGCCAGGAGCCAACTTGGCGATTTTCTCTGCCTCTGTCACTGAGTCAAAGACGAACTGGCGTCCGCCATGTTGGTACATCTTCTCAATGAATCCAGGTGTCTTGATGGGGTTGCTGGTAATGATCTTCTTGGGGTCCACGCCCTGGCCTAGAAGCAAGTTCAGTTCAGCGGTAGAGGAAATCTCGAATCCCATTCCGGCATTTGCAACAAGCTGAACAACCTGAGGGTCAGAGTTGGCTTTCACGGCGTAGAAGACACCACAGTCTTTGGCATGCACCAGAAAATCCTCAACCCTGGACTGAAGGGCAGCGCGGTCCATGAGAAGGAACGGCGTTTCTTGTTCCGGGCAAAGGTCAAAAAATCGTTGCATGTCATTCCGCATAGTGAATTAAATCAGGGAAATCCAGTGAGATGAATGGGGTGAGCGAAGGGATTCGAACCCTCGGTCTCCTGTGCCACAGACAGGCGCCTTACCGCTAGGCCACGCTCACCATAAACAGACCTGAATCATTTTACCGTCGCTAGCTACGAGGGTCAAGCAGTTATGCCGCGGATGTTTTCGACAAGAACATCCGAAATCCTTCGATAGACGTAATAATATGCCCTAAAATACTGTGAATAATGTTGACATAAGCTTTTATTGCGTTGTAATATTCGTCCCGATGCATGGTAATCTTGCAGAAATCACTCGCAGGGCGAGTCAAATTAAAACGCTGTAAAGGCGTTTCGGGAATAAAGGAGGTTTTCATGCCAATGACGTGGGGATTCGACGATCTGACTGATGTTGACTCGTGGCGGTCCGCTGCCGCTGAGTTTTTGGCAACTGCGTTGTTCGTGTTCTTGGGCACCGGGGCGGTAGTCTCCGTCCTGGCTTTATCAGGAGGGTTGACGGCGCCTGCGCTGATTGTTATCGCGGCAGCCCACGGCCTAGCCATCATGGCCCTTGTAGCCGCAACGGCTAACATCTCCGGAGGCCACATTAACCCGGCAGTGACCATTGCATTGTGGTCTGCTGGCAAGATAGACCTTGGCAAATCTCTCATGTACATCGTAGCTCAGATGGCAGGTGCCGTTCTGGGTTCATTGCTCTTGCTTGGCGTTGTAGCAGGCCCACTTGAAGGTAATCTTGGCGCCCATGGCCTAGGATCCGTAGTAGCCGGTTCAGCTGGTTCAGGGTTCCTTGCAGAGATTGTAGTAACTTTCGCCCTGGTGATTACGGTATTCATGGTAGCCGTCCACCCGCGTAACATTGGCGGCTACGCTCCTTTAGCTATCGGTATGGTGGTTCTAATTGACCACCTCGTGGCAGTACCCATGACCGGTGCTTCCATGAACCCGGCAAGAACATTTGGCCCCGCCTTCGTCTCCTGGATTAACGATGTTGACGGAATGTGGGTCAGTCACTGGGTTTACTGGGCAGGCCCAATCGTCGGTGGTCTTGTAGCCGCACTAACATACCGGTTCGTAATGCTAACCACAGCAGAGCGTAACGCCGAGTAACTAGCCACAGACTTATATCGATCTAACGAAAACCGCCCTCTCCCAACAAACAGGGAGGGGGCGGTTTTTCTTTGTTTGAGTTTGGTGAACTATTTCTTCATGAAACCTTTAAAGGTTTCACCAATGACGCGCCACACTTCATCCGGTCGATCGGAGCGCAGCGACAACATGTAGTCGCAACCACGGTAGCCCCATGCAGCGATGTTCTGCATGCCAGCCTCTGCCGCTATTTCTGCCGTGCGGGCAAGCTCAGCCTCCGTGCCGTTGGGCACCAGGAACGCCTGAAGCCACAGTTGAGGTTCAAGGTTGTACATCTTCGCAAGAACTACGACCTTCTCGGCAAAGCGGCCCACGAATTCATCCCGCTCTTGCTTGAAGAACTGCCAGAAAGGCGTGACGCCCAGGATGTCCAGGCCATGGATGGTGGCAACCTTCTCCCAGTGTGTGACGCCATGCTCCTCGTCATCGAATGGCATGAGGCACACGGCGTTGCGGACTCCCTTAGCCTTCACGTAAGCGCACATCTCGCTGAGAAAACCCACGACCGTGTCCACACGGAACTCGGCGACCTCTGGTGTCAGCGTAGTTGGCATATCGGTGCGGAACTTTGAACGAAACAGCTCCCGGCATACACCGCAGAAGCATGTCCAGTCGTTGTCTCCGGCCCCAGAGTCAGCGTACAGATGTGGCTCGTCCCAAAAGATGACGTCGGCACCGATGTCCACTGCGGCGTCAACCCAGCCACGCATGAATTTCCGAAACGTGGGAGCGTTGAGGCAGGCCATGGGGACATCTGAACCATCGGGCTTGACCTGCCGCGTGTCAGGGTTCCTCGGAACGAAATCGCTATAGGCCTCACCGCCAAAGACGCCGCCGACGCCCCATGGATCGATGTGGGCCTCAAGCCCGGCAGCGTGAGTCGCGGCTACCATCGCCTTCAAGCTGTGTTTGTAGTGTTGGAGGTCGTTCTCGCTGAAGGTGTGGACGATGTACGTGCACCCGTGGGCAACAATGTCCGGCAAGTCCCGCTCCGCAAAGTGCTCCGGGATGCGGTTGCCGAAGTAGCTGATGCCCGTCTTCATGCTGCACCAGTTTGATAAACGATTCTGCCGCCAACGATAGTCGCAGTGACGTTCAGGTCGCTGTCCATCACGACGATGTCAGCAGCTTTCCCAACCTCAATCGTGCCCCGCACATCGCTTTCTCCAATGACTGACGCCGGGTTGGAAGAAGCCATGCGCAATGCATCTTCCACGGGTGCATCCACCAAATCACGCATGTTGCGAACAGCCCTGTCCATGGTAAGCATGCTACCTGCCAAGGTGCCATCGGCCATGAAACATGCGCCATCGCGGACCGTGACGGTCTCGCCGTACAGCGTGAACTCCGTGAGGTCGGTACCCATTGGTGGCATGGCGTCCGTGACGAGCACCAGCCCCTCCGGACCTTTCGTGCGGAGGGCTAGCTCCATCATGGCGGGGTGTACGTGGTATCCATCTGCAATCAGGCTGGCCATGAAATCGGTGGACGCGAGTACTGTTCCCGTAGCGCCGGGGTCTCGCGCGGTCAGACCACCCATTGCGTTGAACAGGTGTGTTGCCAGACCAGCTCCAGCGGCAACGGCCTCCATCATCTGCGAGTAATCGGCGCGGGTATGCCCCACCGCCACCGCGATACCGTAACGTCCGGCAGCACGTATCAACTCACCAGCGCCTGGCATCTCCGGGGCGAGGGTCATGAGTTTGATGCCTCCGCCACTTGCCTCCCAGAGGGTATCAAGGTCGTCCTGCGATGGTGGGCGGATA
>JAPYRQ010000074.1 GCA_029936935.1 Dehalococcoidia bacterium
ACCCCTGGGTCATCTTCGAATGCTACGTTCCGAGGCAACAGGGCAGCCGCTCCCCGCACTTGATAGACGTTTGCAAGTTTCGTCCCCCAGAGTCCATATTGTTCCATTCTATTGGTTGCAAAATTGGTTGCAAAATGAGTTGTCAGGAATTTCGACCAGGGGATTCGGCCGTCCTGACTCAGCTATGAGCCAGCTATGGAGCCACCGGTCGGGATTGAACCGACGACCTGCTGTTTACAAAACAGCTGCTCTGCCACTGAGCTACGGCGGCTTGGTCACGTACGCTGTCTAGGCATCGCCTAGGCAATAGTCGGTCAACGTTGTTGCTTCTTAATGTAGTTGAATGCTGAACCGGCCATGGCGCCAAAAATGAAGCCAAATACCAGCCACAATGGACTATCCGTTAAAGCGAAGATGACAGATCCGACGATGATTCCGAATGCGCCCCCTTGTCCGATGTATTTGCGACCCTGATCGGTCATTCGCGTTCTCCCCCAAGTTCACTAAGTCTGCTATGTCATTGTCTTTATGGAGCCACCGATCGGAATTGAACCGATGACCTGCTGTTTACGAAACAGCTGCTCTGCCGCTGAGCTACGGTGGCGTGCTGGTAACTTAGGTGGCTGCCGGAGTCGGCAAGTCCACCTGATAGGCTTTCAGTAATGCATCAATCTGGGCAGCGGTTTCGGCGTCCGGCGATACAAGCGGTAGCCTAGGCTCGCCAACGGGAAAACCTGCCTTGTTTACAGCGTACTTCACCGGGATAGGGTTCGCTACTGTAAAAAGGCCCTGAAACATAGGTAATAGTCGTCGATGTTCCGCAGCGGCCCGCTCTAGGTCACCTTCAAGGGTCATGCCCATCATCACCTTGATCTGCTTGCCGATGAGGTGCGATGCCACGCTGACGATGCCGTAACCACCCATCGCCATGATGGGGTAGGTCTGATCGTCGTTGCCGCTCCATACAAGGAAGCCGGGAGCGGAGTCCTGGATAATATGCGCCGCCTGGTTCAAATCACCGCCGGCTTCCTTTGTCCCAACAATGTTGGGAATCTGGCTAAGCCTGATGGTCGTTTCCGCAGTCATGTTGGTAGCCGTACGACCGGGCACGTTGTACAGGATCACCGGGAGGTCTGTGCTCTCAGCAATGGCCTTGAAGTGCTGATACAAACCTTCCTGAGGGGGCTTGTTGTAGTAGGGCACTACAGAGAGGACAGCGTCCACCCCGGTCTTTGTAGCGTCCTGGGTGTACTCGATAGCCTCTGCGGTGCTGTTACTCCCCGTCCCCGCCACCACGTCACCTTTGCCATCAAGGGCCTCTTTGATCTCTGCGTAGAGTCGAGTCTGTTCATCGCGAGTCAGGCTGGGCGATTCGCCGGTGGTGCCCGCCACCACAACGCCATCGCTGCCCGAGGCCACCAGGGCCAGGGCCAATCGACGCGCCTGGGGGTAGTCAACCTTCCCGTCGGCATCGAAGGGAGTGACCATCGCGGTGAGGAGTCGTCCTATGTTCTCTGACATACCCTACCTCCCGTTGCCGTTGGAGCGAATTAGCCCCTGCTCTATCAATGACTCAGCAATTTGAACTGCGTTGAGGGCCGCGCCCTTCCGTAAATTGTCGCCAACCGTCCAAATGGACAGCCCGTTGGTGAATGCCTTGTCCGGTCGAATTCGACCGACAAAGACCTCGTCCTTGCCCGATGCGTAATCGGCCAGCGGATAGCTCTTGGTTGCAATGTCATCGATGACGCGCACGCCCGGAAACTCCGATAGCACGTCACGCGCCTCTTCCGGCGACATGTAGTTTGCGAACTCTATGTGTACCGCCTCGCTATGGGAGATGGGGACGGGCACGCGCACGCACGTTGCAGAGACCGGTAGGTCCGGCAGGTGCATGATTTTTCGCGTCTCGTTCTCCATCTTGATCTCTTCGGTTGTGTAATCGTCCTCGCCGAAGTCCTCAACGTGAGGAATGGCATTGAACGCCAACGTTGCCGGGAACGTTGAGTGCGACGGTGTCTTTTGGTCAAGCACATCGCGTGTCTGCTGCATGAGTTCTACAACGGCCTGAGCGCCCGCGCCCGATGCCGACTGATACGTGTCCACGATGACGCGTTGAATCGGATTCGCTCGATGCAGCGGCGCAAGGGCCATTAACATAACGATCGTGGAGCAGTTCGGGCTGGATATGATGCCCTGGTGCTCTCGAATATCGTCGGGGTTGATCTCAGGGATGACTAGGGGCACCGTTGGATCCATGCGCCATGCGGAGGACTTGTCCACCACAATCGCGCCGCGCTTTGTGGCCTCCGGTGCCAGAGTCTGGCTGGTGCTGCCTCCTGCGGCGAAGAACACGATGTCCATGCCCTCAAAGGAATCGGGCGTCGCCTCGCCCACGGTGAACTCACTGCCCATGACCGATACCTTGTTGCCTGCGGAGCGTTTGCTGGCAAGCAATCGAAGATCGCCCACGGGAAAGTTCCGTTCTTCTAAGATGCTGAGCACCACCTGCCCTACGGCTCCGGTGGCGCCAACTATGGCGATGTTTGCTCCAGACATAGTTACATTCCTAAGATTTTGCTGCCGGAAAATCGTTATCGTTTCCGTTCGTGGTGAGCTTGTCGAACCATGAGGAAAAAACGGGTGGGTTATCCGCTCGCCCTTCGACACACTCTCCGCCGTAAATAGTAGCGGCGGAGTCCGACCCCTTCCTTTTAGGTCGGGCAGGATGACCGGATTTTAAGCGGGGACTACAGTTCCAGCAGCTTCTCCAGCCCTACCACAAGGCCTTTGCATTGTACCACCTGCCGTACGGCGGTGAGAACGCCCGGCATGTAGCAATCACGGCCTGTGGTGTCATGGCGGAGAGAGAGGGTCTGGCCCAGTGTTCCAAGAATCAATTCCTGGTGGGCAACGCGCCCCTGCATGCGTATGGCGTGGATGGAGACGCCGTCCTGTTCCGCACCCCTGCTGTTGGGGAGAAGCTCCTTCTCCGGCATAGGGCGGTTGAAGGGTTCAGTGCGTCCGCTCGCCAGGGCCTTGGCGATGGCTATGGATGTTCCCGATGGCGCATCGAGCTTCGCTTCGTGGTGGGCCTCGATGATCTCTGCGTAGTCGAAGAACCGTCCGAGGGTGTTTGCCAGATGCACCAGCAGTACGGCACCGATGGCGAAGTTGGGGGCCAGCAGCACGCCGACGTTGTGTTCCTTGGCCAGGCGGTCAATCTCTTGCAGGTCGGCATCTGGTATACCCGTTGTGCCTGAGACCACGTGGACACCTTGGCTGACGGCAACCTTCATGGCGGTGGCAGACACATCTGCAACGGAGAAGTCCACCATCACCTGGGGGATACATGCAGTGATAGCGGTTGCTGCGTCTACGTGGAGTGGGATTGTGGCTGTGCCGTCCGGGAGCGAGAAGGTGTTACCCCTCCCGTTTGAACGCACCCCGCCCACGGCGTCCATATCAGGAGCGCCGTGAACAGCTGCCAGGGTCTCTCGGCCCATTCGACCGGAGACCCCGTGTATCAAAACCCGTTGCGAATTACCGCTGGGTTGTCCAGACATTGTTCCTTACCTAATTACGACGTGGGGGGCCGCCCGGGCCACGCTGCTGGAAGTTCGGGCGCCTATCGCCGAAGTTGGGCCTTCCGCCCCTATCGCCACCATCGCCACTTGGCGGTGCTGTTGCCAGTGCCTCTTCAGGCGTCATGCCTGCGAGAACTGCTCGGCGAGAGAGGTTGATGCGGCCAAGCCGGTCTACTTCTATGACCATGACTGAAACTTCGTCGCCGACGTTGACAGCATCCTCGACTCGTTGTACCGGCTCTTCAGCCAGCTCGCCGAGTCGCACAAGACCGTCCTTGCCAGGCAGAATCTCTACGAAGGCACCGAAGTTGGTGCTGCGGACGACCTTGCCCTTGAAGATGGTGCCGACCTCTGCTTCCTTGGTCAGGCCCTCGATCTTGCTGCGGGCGGACGCCAGCGAATTTTCGTTGGGGGAACCGATGAAGACCGTGCCATCGTCCTGTACGTCGATGGTCGCCTTGGTCTCCGCGATGATGGCCCTGATGGTCTTGCCGCCAGGTCCGATGATTGCGCCGATCTTGTCCACCGGGATGTTGATCTTGATCATCCGTGGTGCGAACGGGCTCATGTTTTCGCGGTGGATTGAAATGGTGGAGAGGATTTTGTCCAAGATGAACAGACGGGCTTCCTTTGCCTGGGCCATGGCCTCTCGCATGATCGCGGGCGTGATGCCCTTGATCTTAATGTCCATCTGCAGGGCGGTGATGCCCTCCGCTGTACCGGCCACCTTGAAGTCCATGTCTCCCAGGTGGTCCTCAATGCCTTGGATGTCTGTCAGTACGGCGTAATCGCCATCTGCGTCCATGATGAGGCCCATGGCCACACCGGCCACAGGAGCCTTGATTGGCACACCAGCGTCCATCAGGCCGAGTGTGCTTCCGCACACACTTCCCATCGATGTGCTGCCGTTGGAGCTCAAAGCCTCAGAGACTACGCGGATGGTATACGGAAAATCGTCCTTGCTCGGAATCATGGGTTCCAACGCACGCTCTGCCAGCGCACCGTGGCCGATCTCTCGACGACCGGGTGTGCCTACGCGTTTAACTTCTCCTACAGAGTACGGAGGGAAGTTGTAATGATGCAGGTACCTCTTGGTGCCAATCGGGCCCAAGCTATCGAGACGTTGCTCGTCGCTCAGGGAGCCAAGCGTAACAACGCTCAACACCTGCGTCTGTCCACGGGTGAACAGGCCTGTGCCGTGGGTCCTGGGCAGCACGCCGACTTCAGTAGTGATGGGTCGTACTTCGTTGCGCTGGCGGCCGTCTGCACGGACGTTCTCTTTGAGGACGCCTTTGCGGAAGACCTCGTCCACCATGGCGTCGAATGCGTCACGCACTTCGCCTGAAGGAACATCATCAGGGAGCGTCGCTGCGACTTCACCCTGGATGACGCCAACAGCCTTGTCGCGCTCACCCTTCTCGTATCCTGCAAACACCGCTGTGCGTACGCGATTGCGAACATCATCGTTCATCGCGGCAACGGCAGCATCGCGTGGGGTGGGTGGGGGCTCTATGGTAATCTTGGGCTTGCCAGCCAACTTCACCAGCTCCTCAATGGCGTCAACGATCTTGCCGTTGGCGACCTGAGCAGCTTCAATGGCGTCAAGAACCACAGATTCAGTTATCTCTCTTGCGCCGGCTTCTACCATCACAACAGCATCCTTGCTGCCTGCGACGATAAGCTCCATTTTGCTCGATTCCATCTGCTCGAAGGTCGGGTTGACGACCATCTGGCCGTCAATGTACCCGATGCGGCACCCGGCAATGGGGCCATCGAAGGGAATGGATGAAATGGACAGTGCTGCGGATGCTCCTACGATGGAGAGCACATCCGGGGGGTTCTCCTGGTCGGCTGATAGCACGGTTGCTACCACCTGAACTTCGTTGCGGAAGCCCTTGGGGAACAGCGGTCTGATGGGCCTATCGGTCAATCGACCGGCAAGGATGCCTTCAGTGCTGGGCCTACCCTCACGTCGGAAGAAGCTTCCAGGGATCCGACCTACGGAATACATTCGTTCTTCGTAATCGACGGACAGGGGGAAGAAATCAATGCCTTCACGGGGTTTATCGCTCATACAGGCGGTAATCAACATCACCGTATCGCCTAGGCGCAGGGTGACGGAACCGTCTGCTTGTCCAGCTATCCAGCCAGACTCAATGGTGAGTGTTTTTCCGCCAACATCACATTGGACAGTGTGGCGCATGGGGTGCCTCCTCTATACCTTGATGAGAGGAGGAAGTAGCCGTCCGCGGTAGCTTTTGCTTACCGGCGGAGACCGAGGCGCGACAGTAGAGCGCGGTAGCGCAGCGGGTCGGTTCTGCCTATGTAGGTAAGGAGCCGGCGTCGTTGGCCAACCATCTTCAGGAGACCACGCTGTGTGTGGTGGTCTTTCCTGTGCACTCTGAGGTGGGCGTTAAGCTCGTTGATGCGACTGGTGAGTATTGCAATCTGCACATCTGGAGAACCGGTATCGGTTGCGTGCGTCCGGTACTCGCCAATTAGGGCCTGTTTTTGCTCGTTGTCCACGTTTCCTCGGGACCTCTTCCTCTTGTATCGTTTCTCTCTGCGGGGAATTATAGCATGGGAGACACCCGTATGAAAAGTGGCAATTGAAAGCCTGTTTCTCGCGTTGTCTCCCTGCTATCATTAAACCTGATTCACCTGGGTGTTTTCTCAACCAATTATCGGAGGTTCCACGCATGGCGGCAGAGATCATCAGCGGCACAGACATATCCAAACAGGTCAGGGCAGAGGTGGCTGAAGAGGTAGCGTTATTAAAGTCTCAACACCAACTTGTCCCGGGGCTGGCCGTGGTGCTTGTGGGAGATGACCCTGCTTCTGCAGTGTACGTCCGCAACAAAGGGCGTGCGTGTGACGAGGCTGGCATCTTCTCTGAGACATTCAACCTATCGGCTGACACCCCTGAGGACGATGTGGTGGAGTTGGTGAAGAAGCTGAACGCCGACCCTAAGTTCCACGGAATCCTTGTACAGCTTCCACTACCAAAGCAGATCGACGAGAAAACGGTGCTGTACGCGATAGACCCGGACAAGGACGTTGACGGCCTCCACCCCTTCAACCTTGGTCGATTGGTGGGCGGCGACCCCGTCTTTGTTCCCTGCACCCCGGCTGGCGTCCAGGAGATGCTGATGCGCACGGGCCACGATCCGTCAGGCAAGCACGTGGTGGTGTGCGGCAGAAGCAACATTGTGGGCAAGCCCGTCGCGATGCTGCTGCTACAGAAGATGACAGGGGCTAACGCCACCGTCTCCATCTGCCACACGGGAACCGCTGACCTAGGCGCGATAACTCGACAGGCGGATATCCTCATAGCAGCGGCGGGGCGGGCCGAGTTCATCACCGCTGACATGGTCAAGGAGGGCGCGGTGGTCATCGATGTCGGCATCAACCGCGTTGAAGATGCCTCAAAGAAGAGCGGCTATCGGCTGACCGGCGATGTGGACTTCGGCCCTGTGTCAGAGGTCGCTTCCGCCATCACGCCCGTTCCCGGCGGCGTTGGGCCGATGACCATTGCGATGCTGCTCAAGAACACGCTGGCTTCCGCGCAACGCTCAGCTAGCACCAACGCCTAACATGCCCGGCCAGCTTAGTACTGACGACTTTGATTACACGCTCCCGCAGGAGCTTATCGCCCAGACGCCTATCGAACCGCGTGACGCCTCCCGACTGCTGGTGCTGGACCGGGTGACGGGCGTTGTGACCCACCGAGAACGCTTCTCTGACATCCTCGATTACCTGCACCCCGGCGACCTGCTTGTCTTCAATGACTCCCGCGTCATACCCGCTCGCGTATACGGCCACTTCTCCAATATTTCTGCTCCTACGGAGGGAGGTGGCGGGATGGAACTGCTGCTACTCAATCGGATATCGCAGGGTGTGTGGCAGTGCCTGGGCAAGCCCGGTCGCAGACTGCGGGTTGGCACCGAGTTCGTGCTGGAAGGCAATGGGACATCAGTTGCGGCCCAAGTCCTCAGCATGGACGCCGATGGCCTACGCACCGTGGAGGTTGCCGACGAAGAGGCTCTGACAAAGGTGGGCACGGTGCCGCTGCCGCCATACATCCATGAATCACTCGACGACCCTGAACGGTACCAGACCGTGTACTCGCGAGAGCTTGGTAGTGCTGCTGCACCCACGGCCGGGCTGCACTTCACCCCAGAGTTGATTGAGCGACTTCGTGGTATGGGCGTGGAGACGGCGTTCGTGACGTTGCATGTAGGACTGGATACGTTCAGACCTGTGCAGACCAACGACCCCACAGAGCACGTCATCCACACCGAGCATTGGGAGGTTTCCCAGGTGACAGCCGACGCGGTTAACCAGGCGAAGGCAGAGGGTCGACGGGTGGTGGCGGTGGGTACGACCTCGGTACGGGTGCTGGAAACCGCTGGTAGAGCCTCCGACCGTAATGCCGCTATCCGCGGAGGGGCCGACAGTGGCTCTACGATCCAGGCGGATACAGGCTCAACAGGGTTGTTCATCCTGCCGGGCTACACGTTCCGCGCTGTGGACGCCATAATCACCAACTTCCACCTGCCTCGCTCCACGCTGCTGATGCTGGTCAGCGCCTTTGTGGAGGACGGCATGGTGAATCGACCTTCCCCTCGACCGGCTCAGGGTGAACTCGGCTCAGGACGAGAGGTCATTTTACGAGCGTACCAGGATGCGGTCAGAGAGCGGTATCGCTTCTTCAGCTTCGGCGACGGCATGTTTATCGGGTAGCAACAAAAAGGGGGCACTATGGAGCGAATCAGTCGAGACGACTACTACATGGAGATGGCAAAAGTCGCGGCACAACGCGCGGACTGCCAGGGGACCAAGGTTGGGGCAGTGGTCATCGTGGAAGACAGGATCGTCAGCACCGGATACAACGGCGCTCCTGACGGGGTGACTAACTGCTCCGATGGCGGTTGCCCCAGAAGTGCTGCCCGGGCCGGTGAGGAGATCAAGAGCGGTGCCGACCTTG
>JAPYRQ010000075.1 GCA_029936935.1 Dehalococcoidia bacterium
CGGTGGCTCTCGGGCCATCTTCTCACCGGGGATCGGTGTGTGCTCCCACCTGCAGTGGTCACCTGACGGTGCATCGATCGCATTTCGGTACGGGACACCGACCACCCCTGCCGATATCTGGACAGTATCGCTGGAGGACGGACAGGCGACGCAACTTACCAACGCCTCGCCCGGTGGTGGTCTGGCGGACAGGCTTATCAAGCCGGAGAAGGTGGCATTTAAGAGCTTTGACGGCCTGACCATCCACGGCTACCTCTACAGCCCATTGGACAAGAATCAGAAGTACCCGGGTCTGCTGTACATCCACGGAGGGCCGACTAACCAGTTCTATGACGACCTGCAGGTGAACGTGCAGTACCTGGTGCAGCGTGGCTACGTGGTGTTGCTGCCCAACATCCGGGGAAGCTCTGGCTACGGCAAGGTGTTTGAGGAGGCCAACGACAAGGACTGGGGCGGCGGCGACCTGAAGGACTCCATTGCCGGTGCCGACTACCTAAAGGGCCTTGCCTACGTGGATGCGGAGAACATCGGCATCACGGGTCGGAGTTACGGCGGCATCATGAGTATGTGTGCCATCTCCTTTTCGCCCGGCGCATTCCAGGCTGCGGTGCCGATATCGGGCTACGGCGATTGGCCATCGTTGCAGGCGGAGATGGAGCTGCGGCACAACAAGATGCAGGTGCACGAGTTCGGCTCTTTTGAAGAGAATTCTGACGTGTGGTACGACTGCTCGCCCTTCTATAAGATTGAGAACGCCACCACGCCTGCGTTCATCATCCACGGCGAGGGCAAAGACCCATCGTCGGACGCGTCACGCCTCTTTGCGGTGGAGATGAAGCGATTGTACAAGACAGTGGAGTACAAGGTCTATCACAACGATGGGTACTACGTGGACGCCCCGGCCAACGTGCGCCAACTCCTGCTTGACGTGGCGGACTTCCTGGATCGATACCTGAAGGGCTAGCTCTTGACCCTTAAGACCTGACGGTTACCAAGGGGAGTGAGGCTTTGCTGGTAAAATGAGGGTAACATCGGTATAGATTGTAGGATGCGTAAGGTGAGAGACTTGCGTCATCCTTAGTGAGGTTATCTGGGCTTAAGGTTTGAGGTAAAATCGCTCTAGGAGGTAGACGATGGCTCAATCACCTGCGCAGTATCCCGCCCAACTCTCGGTTGACTACCCCGACCGCCAGCTCAACCGGCTGTCCAGTGCGCTTCGATTCTTGTATGTCCTTCCCATTAGCATTGTGGCGGCAGGCATTACCAACTCCGTGAATGGAATCCTCTTTTTCCCCGTGCTGCTCATGATTGTCTTCAGGCAGAAGTACCCGAAGTGGTGGTATGACTGGCACATCAACATGACAAGGTTCTCGACGAGGATAGGTGCCTATGCCCTGTTACTCAGGGATGAGTACCCGGCGACAGACGAAGAACAGGCCGTTCACCTTGAGATCACGTATCCGAATGTAGAGGCTGACCTGAACCGCTGGTTGCCTATCTTCAAGTGGGCACTGGCGATACCCCACTACGTAGTATTGTCCGTTTTGCTTATCGGGGTGGTCGTGGCCTGGGTCATCGCGTGGTTTGCCATCCTGTTCACGGGACGATACCCACGCGGCATCTTCGACTACATGGTTGGCGTGATGCGGTGGTCGCTGCGTGTGCAGGCCTATCTCTGGCTGATGACCACAGACAAGTATCCGCCGTTCAGCCTCAAGTAGCGGGGGCTTTGGCTGAACGCGCTGGATTCCGGCGGAAGCTGGAATGACGACGGGCTAGCTTTAGTCTCCGCCGGAGGCAATACGGACTTTAGTCCCCTCGCCGCAGCGACATAGGCCTAGGCCTTGGTTACGATGTTGACCAATCTGCCAGGGACGTAAACGATTTTGGCGACTGCCCTGCCATCGATGTGCTTCTGCACGTTTTCCTGGGACAGGGCTAGCTCCTTGGCGTCGTCCTCAGTGATATCGAGGGGGACGGGGAGCTTGTCTCGTACCTTGCCGTCTACCTGCACCACCAGGGTCACCGTTTCCTCAACGGCTAAAGCATCGTCCCATGCTGGGAACGACTGTAGGTGGATGCTTTGCTTCTCGCCGATGCGCTCCCAGAATTCCTCCGTCAGGTGGGGTGAGATGGGCGCAAGCAACACGAGGAACGACTTGCGAGCCTCAACCCATGCGGCCTTGCTTGCGGAACCAGCGTCCCATACCTTCTGCATGGTGTTGGTTAGTTCCATCAAGGCGGCAATGGCTGTGTTAAATTTGAAAGCGTCCAGGTCCTGATAGACCTTGCGAATCGTCTGGTGGAGCTTGCGTCGTAGCTCACGACTACCATCGGCATCGTCGCCAGCCTTCAGAATGCCAGGGTCACGCTCAAGGATGTCCCAGACACGGTTGTACCAACGCGTAATGCCGTTGATGCCGCCGTCCACCCACTCACCGCCGCCCTCCCAGGGGCCGACGAACATGAGGTACGTCCGGACGACGTCTGCACCCACCGAATGCACGTACTCGTCCGGCGCGACGACGTTGCCGTGGGACTTACTCATCTTGGCGCCGTCAGCAATGATGTGGCCCTGGTTGAACAGGCGTAGGAAGGGCTCATCGAACTGCAGCAGCCCGATGTCTCTCAGCGCCTTGATGAAGAACCGTGCGTACATCAGGTGCATGACCGCGTGCTCCGCGCCGCCGGTATACTGGTCTACAGGTGCCCACTTCTTCACCTGCTCGGGATCGAAAGCGTGGTCGGCATCGTGGGCGCTCAAGTAACGCAGGAAGTACCAGGACGAATCGAAGAACGTGTCCATGGTGTCCGTCTCGCGCTTGGCGTCGGTGTTGCCACACTTGGGGCACGTGGTGTTCACGAATGCCTCATTGCGTGCAAGGGGCGACTCACCGGTGGGCTGGAAGTCGGCATCCTCAGGCAGCAGCACTGGAAGCTGGTCTTCAGGGACAGGCACCTGACCACACGCCGGGCAATGGACGATGGGTATCGGTGTGCCCCAATAGCGCTGCCGAGATACAAGCCAGTCGCGCAACCGGTATATCTGCGTCTTGTGGCCGGAGCCTCGTGCGTCCAGATTGGCGGCGATGGCGTCCAATCCCTGCTTGTTGGGCATGCCATCGAAATCGCCGGAGTTCACCATCGTACCGGACTCCGTGTAGGCCGCCTCAAGGACTTCGGTGCCGGTGGAGCCTTCGGGTGCGATGACCGTCACGACAGGCAAGTCGAATTTCGTGGCGAACTCAAAGTCGCGCTGATCGTGGGCAGGAACGCCCATGACGGCCCCGGTCGCGTACCAGGCTACGGCGTAGTCGGCGGTGAACAGCTGTACCTGCTGTCCGTTGGCGGGATTGATGCAGTAGGTGCCCAGGGGAACGCCCGTCTTCTCCCGATCCGTGGCCATCCGTTCGATGTCTGACTTCGCTCGTGCTTCGGCGACGTACTTCTCAACGGCGTCGCGCTGTTCAGGCGAAGTCAGGGCAGAGACCAGCGGATGTTCAGGGGCTAGAACAAGGAACGTCACGCCGAATATCGTATCGACTCGTGTAGTGAAGACTTTCAGGTCTTTTTCGTCAAGGCCGAGATGGGAGATGTCGAAAGAGACCTCCGCGCCCTCGCTCCGACCAATCCAGTTGCGCTGCATGATCATGATCTTCTCCGGCCAATCAATCAGCCCAGAGCCGTCTAGGAGTTCATCGGCGTACTTGGTGATGCGCAGGAACCATTGGTTAAGTTCACGCCGCGTGATCAGGGTGCCACAACGCTCGCACTCCCCGTCCACCACCTGCTCGTTTGCCAGCACCGTCTGACACGAGGGGCACCAGACCGCCGGGGCGAAGGAGCGATACGCCAGGCCGACTTTGTACAGCTGAAGGAAGAGCCACTGACTCCACTGGTAGTACTCAGGCAGACAGCAGATTATCTCCCTGTCCCAGTCGTAGATTGTGCCCATGGAGTGGAGTTGGCCGCGCATCTTATCGATGTTGGCCATGGTCCAGGGTTGGGGATGCACACCATCACGTATCGCGGCGTTCTCTGCGGGTAAGCCGAAGGCATCGAAACCCATGGGATGCAGAACGTTGTAACCCTGCATCTTGCGGAAGCGAGCGTGGGCGTCCGACGGCGACATGGCGTACCAGTGACCTATGTGGACATCGCCGGAAGGGTAGGGGTACATGGTCATCTCGTACCACTTTGGGCGAGGGTCGTCGTTGTCTACATGGTGGAGCTTGTCCGCCGCCCACTTGGTCTGCCATTTTTTGTCGATGGCCTGGGGATCCCACCGAAGTTCTGATCTGCGTCCACGGTTCTGGGTCATTTCGTCTCCATCTGGTCGTCTTTGATGTTTATCTGATCTGAATTGGGCGTGATGCGGGTGGCCAGTTCTACCGCCACGGCCTCCAGGTGTTCGTTGCCAAGGATTGCATCGATGAGCTCTTGCGAGCCCCCAACCAGCGTAAACGTGTAGTCAGGGTCTGTGAATACTGTCCAACTCTTGTCGTCAGGCCACCAGTAAGTAGGCGTCAGATAGTAATCTTCCCCGCCTGACAATGCATCTAGGCCAGAAAGATTACCAGTGAAAAGTGCCCCTCCAGAGTCGCCGGAGCTTCGTTGAGCAAGAGAGTTGTAGAAGAAGAAGCAATGTTGGTCTTTGGTAAACGATTCCAATACCTCAGCCAACCGCGGGCACTCATCCTCATCCAACGTCCCTTCAGCAGGAGCGATGAGGTATTTGGGCCAGCTGCCGTTGGAGAAGTTCTCCGTAAAGGAGTCCTGGGTCATCTCCGGGTGGTATTCCAGGGCATATGCCGATGCCAAGTCCTGCCAGGTGATGCGTTGGCAATCGAACGTCTCGCCCGGATCGCCGCTGACGAGGACGTCTTTCGACTGCGCATTGCCTCGACGTCTGTCCGCCTCGTCCCAGGTTATCAACCTATCGGTCACGGACAGATCCTCGTAGATGGTGTGGAATACTTTGCAGTAGGCCGCGAAATCGTTCGGAAGGAACTCAGACAGGTAGCTCCAGGGGCTCTCCGGATGGAGTCCGAGATCTGTGCTCTCGCTTATCCAGTTGAATGGACTGAGGTCTGTTAGCTGTTTCATACGTGTTTAGTTCCATTTCATAGTTTCTAAAATACGGTTCAGCTAAATAACTCCAAAGCATGTTGATTGCAGACATCAGTAATCCAATCAGAACCGAATTCGGCGGTCAACAGGATCTGGGAATGTATATTCGCAGGTCTCTGAACAAAATCCACTATCACTTCAACGTTGGTAGGGCAAGTGGCGAGGACTCGAAAATCATCGATGGTCATTCTCATTGAATCCTCCACCGATGTCCCTCCGTACCAGTGATACCCACCCGATATTATGGAGGTACTAACAAAGGTAATAAAGGAAATTACTATCAACCTAGCTAAAAAATGTTTGGTTATTCTTTTAAATTTACGAAATATTCTTTTGACTTTCCATGAGCTAGAGAGCCCGCGAATCTCAGGCGCAACCAGATGAGTTGGATCGATTTCAACAAAGACGGGATGTTGCTGTCTACTTTGCATGGCCGGGTAGTGATTATGGTCTTCGGCCACAATGGGCGAAAACCACTTTTCACAAACCGTGCACCAACGAAGTGCATCGTCTCGTAGATTGCGCGCTCTTTCATCTTCACGTCGCGGCATTTCCACCCCACTCCAACAAAAAATCCGCCCCATGTAGGGACGGATTGCTCGACATAATCCGCGGTACCACCCTGCTTTCCTCGCACATCCTTCGACTGGCTCAGGGTGGCGGGGACAACTTGACTGGCTGTAACGGTGCCACCGTTAGCCCTTAGTTCAGGATTAACCCTGGTTCAGGGCCACTGCTCCGGGGCGAGTTCACGCTGCCTGGGCTATCGGCCTCCCACTGCCCGCCGACTCGCTGATGCTAGGCACTTCGCTACTGCTCCCCATCGTCGCATTTAGCTATGAGATGTTGGATGGAGCGTAGCATTCAGCCAGAAACGCTGTCAACCACCAGGGCATGCCCTGGACCCATATTCCCTGCAGCTACCTAAACCAGGCGGTGTACTGAACCAGTGGGCTTGCGGCTACCAAAGCTATGAGGGACCGGTGTTAAGCTACCGTAAACATCGAGCAAAACCTCGCGCGCGACCCGCGTTATTTAGTTGCAGCAAGGCAGCTAGAGTGCTAAAATCCAAGGATAGAGCATATCCTCGTGCACTTGAAAGTGGGCCCGGCCCGCTTTTTTTGATTGAAAGAAGGGTGTGCTACGGAGGCCTGGAGCAATGAAGAGCGATTTTCTCATAGCTGTCACCCAGTTGGCTGCAGAGCGCGGCCTTCCAAGGGAAACGGTTCTTGGCGTGGTTGAAGCTGCGTTGGTGTCCGCCTATCGCAAAGAGGGCGTTGGTGCCGGCCATGACCTATCGGTCAAGCTTGACCCCGGCGATGGCGAGGTAACGGTCTATATCCTGAAAATCGTTGTAAAGACGGTCAAGGAGATAGAGGACGACCGTCGTGAGATTGCTCTGAAGGATGCCAAGAAATTCAAAGAAGACGCAGCCGTTGAAGACATCATTGAAATTGAGACGGACTTTGCTGCTGCAGGCAGGATCGCTGCCCAGACAGCCAAGCAGGTCGTCCTTCAGCGTCTTCGAGAGGCTGAACGAGAACTTGTCCTCAGTGAATACACCAGCAGGGTCGGCGAGATTCTGGCGGGCCGTATCGAGCGGGTCGAGCCTGGCCAGGTCGTTGTAAGCCTTGGCCGTGCCGATGCGCTGATGCCTCGTGAAGAAGAAGTCCCCAGTGAGCGGTATCGACCAAACACGACGCTGCAGTTCTACCTATCCGAGGTGGCTGAGAGCGCACGTGGCCCGGAGCTGATTCTTTCCAGGTCTCACAAGAACTTGGTTCGCAGGTTGTTTGAGCGTGAGGTGCCTGAGGTGTTCAAGGGCGTAGTTGAGATCAAGGCCATTGCCAGGGAGGCCGGTTCCCGCACCAAGGTAGCTGTGCTGGCTCGCCAAGAGGGTGTTGATCCTGTGGGTTCCTGCGTGGGACTTCGTGGCTTCCGTATCCAAAACATCGTAAACGAGCTTCAGGGCGAGAAGATTGACGTGCTTCCCTGGAGCGAGGACATGGCCGACTTCCTTGCCAACGCATTAAGCCCGGCACAGGTGGTCAAGGTGAAACTGGACAACGAGGAGCACTCTGCTCTGGTAGTTGTGCCAGACCGACACCTCTCGCTGGCTATTGGCAGAGAGGGTCAAAACGCACGACTCGCCGCCAAGCTGACCGGCTGGCGCATAGACATTCGGAGCGAGTCCGAGTCTGGTATGAATGAACCGGAAGCGGTGGACGACGGCGCTGTTGCAGTGGCCGAGGCAGAGGCAGTTGTAGAAGCTGCAACGGCTGAAGTGGAGACTGCAGAGCCTGTTGTTGCTGAGGCTGTTGAGGCAGTGACGAGCGCTGAACCTGTTGCTGCAGAAGCGACCGAAATAGTTGCAGCGTCTCCTATCTCTCAGGATGCAGAACTTGAAGAGCTATTGCGAGAGGAGGCCGAAGAGGCCGCAGCCGCAGCCCCTGTTGAGGCAGTCCCTGAGCCCGTAGGGATTTCCGTGGACGATGACTCCATCTGGGTACTCCCTGACACGGTGAAAGAGTCATCAGTGCTCCGCTTTGCAGAGGACATCATGCCCTCTGAACGGGGACGGAACCGGACTGAACGACCTGACCCAGCAGCAGCAGCTGCGGCTGCTGCTGCCGCCGTTGCCGCAGCCGCAACCGCCACCCCCAATAGACCAAAGGCAAAGAAGGGTAAGCGGGCAAGGAGTTAACTCACGGACAGGTTGGTGCAGGAGATGCCGACAAAACATATCCCCGTCCGGACCTGTTGTGGTTGCGGACGTAAGAGCGACAAACGGGATATGGTGCGTATTGTCCGGTCTCCGGATGGGACCGTCACGATAGACGACACCGGCAAGGCCCTTGGGCGTGGCGCGTATCTCTGCGAAGACCCTTCCTGCTGGGAAACCGGCATCAATAGGAACCGACTGGATCGCACACTAAACACGATGATTGGTTCAGATCAGCGCACAGCATTACTTGCTTACGCCGAAGAACAAAAGCCCGATTGGGTTGCTTGAGAGGATATACATGGCACGACGATCGTTTCGACCAAACCGACCACCACGGAGACGAGGACCTCGTAAAGAGGGACGCGGAGGAACTGCAGTTGAGGCTGTAATAGATCCAAACGCAGTCCTAGAATTGCCCCCTGCCATCATGGTCAGCCAACTGGCTGAAGTTATGCATGCAAATGCGATCGATATCGTGAAGCAGTTGATGCGAAACGGCATCATGGCAACGGTGAACGAGGTCATCGACTTCGAGATGGCGGCGACCGTCGCAACAACGTTGGGTCATAGGGTTCGAAGGCTTGACGAATCAGGAACTGAAGCGGAAGCGGATCTCCTTAAGCCTGCAGATGACGCTGAAGAGGATATGGAAC
>JAPYRQ010000076.1 GCA_029936935.1 Dehalococcoidia bacterium
CTACGGTCCTTGATAACAGAGGGTTGGGAATGGGATGTCCTTGCGAAGGGGCTTGGAGCGATTGCCGGTGTGTCCGTGGTAAGCATGGGGATGGCGTTCATGGCACTTCGAGGACGCGCCCGACGAAGCTAGGGCCTTTCAGGGTTGCTGCTGCCTGTGACTTGCTTAACGCCTCTCTGCACCCCGAAGGGTTGTGGAATTACAACCGTCACAGTGGTGACCGCAGGGTGGTTTGGGTCCAGGGCCGAGCCCTGGCGTGGTATCATATCGCCGAAGTATTCCAAGCTAACATGCACGTGCTTCAACAACTGACAACAACCAAGGAGAACCAGGTATGAGAGGACTAGTAGGTCGCGTGGCTGTGGTCACCGGGGCTGCAGGTGGCATGGGCGCCGCTGCTGCAATTCGACTGGGCGAGGAGCAGGTGCAGGTCGCACTCCTCGATATCAAGGATTGCTCAGAGACGGTCAACGCGATAATCGCTGCGGGCGGTGAAGCTCAGGCGTGGCAATGTGACACCACTGACGAAGCCCAGCTTACGGAGACTATGAAGGCCGTTGCCGACAAGTTCGGCGGCATCAACATCCTGGTCAACAACGCAGGACTCCTCTCTCCGCGCATCCCCTTCATGGAATGGGAAACCGAGCAGGTTGAGCGTTTCATGGATGTGAACTACATGGGCTACGTGAAGACGACTCGCGCGGCGTTCAACTACATCAAGGACGGCGGGAACGGACGGATCATCAACGTTGCATCCAGAACGACGTTCGCCGGAGCGCCGGGCCAGTTTCCTTACACCGCCAGCAAGGGCGCAATCCAGGGCTTGACGTGGACTCTGGCCAAAGAACTTGGCGTCGATGACATCACAGTGAACGCCGTCATGCCCGGTCAGGTGGCCACACCCGGCACTACGCCTCATAGCGACGAAGAAGCGTTCAACCGTACCATGCAGGGACAATCCATCAAAAAGCGCGTCTACCCGGAGCACATGGCGGCCCTCGTCGCTTTCGTGGCCAGCGATGATGCGGCGATGATTAGTGGCCAAAGCATCGTGTGCGATGGTGGCGGGCTGCTCCGATAACCAGGACACAAACACACGGAGGGAATCATGAAGGTATCAAGAATCAAGGACATTCCCAAGGAATCAGCGTCATCCAAGCTCTTCACCAGTGACCAGGTCTTCCGGCAGCCATTGGCCCCAGACAGCAAGGACTTCAACACCTCTGTGGTCAGCTTTGGCCACGGGGTCCGAAACAAGTTCCACACCCATGAGAGTGATCAGCTACTCATCGTGACATCAGGCAAGGGTGTCATCGTCACAGAGGATGAGCACGTACAAATCGAAGCAGGCGATGTGGTGTTTGCGCCCGGCGGCGAGAAGCACTGGCACGGCGCGGATGGCGATAACGAGTTTGCTCATATCACCGTCACTCGCAAGGACAGCAAGACCACCCAACTAGAGGACTAGCTGTTTTCACCACAGCCCGCTCAGGGCCCACTCAGGGGATGAGAAACGTCCTTCGGAGCTGACCTCCGGGGGAGAGGTGATGTTATGACCAACCCGGGAAACGCTCTGACCAAGACGGAAAAGAACCTCTGGAACGCCATCGTCACTGAGGCTGTGGCCAACGTGAAGTATCAGGCCTTTGCCCAGCAGGCCTTAATTGAAGGGCATCCTGAGGTGGCGCAGATATTCCAGGAAGTTGCAGGCGCGGAGAACATCCACGGCATCAACCACCTCCGAGTCGCCGGCGACATCAAATCCACGCTTGAGAACCTGCATACAGTGATTGCTGGCGAGGCCGAAGAGGCCGCTACGCTCTACCCATCCATGATTAAAGCCGCCTTGGACGATGGCCGTCACGACGCTGCCGATACCTTTCGTGTGGCGATGGATAGAGAACAAAACCACATCGTGAACTTCACTCAGGCGTTAGAGAAGCTTGAAGAGAAGCTGTCCAGCCAACCAACACTTAACGCAGATAACGCCCCAGGCCAACCATTTGTGGCCCCTGTTGCTGGCGCGACCCAAAGCCGAACGCCACAACAAGCCCGGCAGCAATCGCAGCTACAATCCCAGACCGTCCCCGGACGTGCGATGTGGGCCGCCACAGAAGAAGTGGAATTCGAGCGATGGCGCATCGCTGCGTTCAGTCGCATTCGAGAGGTCGTGTTCGGAGCACAGGACGGCCTGCTGAGCACAGTTGCCCTGGTGACCGCTGTTGCTGCCGCCGTTACAGGCGATTCCACCACCTTTGTGTTGGTGGCGGGTCTGGCTGCGGCCCTGGCGGGCATGATCAGCATGGGCACCGGTACCTTCCTTGGTGCTAGAGCACAACTGGACCTCCAACGCTCAGAGATTGAGAAAGAGGCCAAGGAGCTTGAGGAACACCCGGCGGAGGAGCTTGCGGAGCTTGTCTCACTCTATCAACGAGAGGGCATGAGCTTGCGTGAAGCCAGAGACCTGGCCGAGCACATCGCATCGGACAAAGACCTCTGGCTGCGGACCCTGGTGGAAAAAGAGCTTGGCATCAGCATGGACACCACCTCCAATCCGCTGAAAGATGCCCTGGCAATGTCTTGTGCGTTCATTCTGGCAGCCATGATTCCCATCCTTCCCTACTTTTTCCTGGACAGGGCTATGGCCATCCCGGTATCGATAGTGCTTGCGCTTGTTGGCCTTTTCGCCCTGGGTTACGGAAAGGGCAAGTTGGTGCAGAAATCACCTATAGTGCAGGGATTTGAGATTCTGGTAATCGGTTCCATTGCTGCAGGCTTAGCGTTCCTTATCGGTGACGTTGTGCCTCGCCTGGTATGACGATTATCGTTATGTAAATCCGACCTATCTGAATGGAGTTCTTAGAAAACAATGCCTTTCGGTTTATTCAAACGCAAAGACACCAAAGAGAAGACAGAGAAAAGCCTGGAGAAGAGTCGCTCGACGTTCTTCGGTCGATTGACCGACCTGCTACGACGTGGCCAATCCGGTGAGGACATCTGGGACGAAGCCGAGGAGTTGATGATTGGTGCAGACGTGGGCGTTTCCACGGCGATGGGCATGTTGGAGCGCGTGCGGGAGCAGGTTGATAGTAAGCGTGGTGATGTCGACGTGATTGCCACCTTGAAGGCTGAGGTGCTGACCGCTCTACAGGCTGCTACAGGCGACGAGGCTTCAGAGGATGAAGCGGTGCCCAAGCCCCAGGTGTTCCTTGTCGTTGGGGTGAACGGCGCAGGAAAGACGACGACTATCGCCAAGCTGGCCCACCTCTATCGCGAAGAAGGTAAGAGCGTGATCCTGGCGGCGGCTGACACCTTCCGTGCCGCAGCCATTGAACAACTGCAGTTCTGGGGCAAACGAGCCGGGGCGGAGGTGATCGCGCACAACCACGGTGGCGACCCTGCGGCCGTCGCCTTTGACGCGTTGCAAGCAGCCCAGGCGCGTGGGGCGGATGTGGTCATCGTTGACACCGCTGGCAGGCTGCACACAAAAGGTAACCTGATGGAAGAGATGAAGAAGATCGGCAGGGTACTCTCCCGCGTCGATGAGACTGCACCCCACGAGGTGTTGCTGGTATTGGACGCCACCACGGGCCAGAACGGCCTCGCGCAAGCTCGAGAGTTCACCAAAACCATCGGCTGCACGGGCATCGTGCTGACCAAGCTCGATGGCACTTCAAAAGGCGGTGTGGTGCTGGCCATCGCGGAGGAACTCGGCCTACCGGTTCGCTTCATCGGCACCGGAGAAGGCATTGAGGACCTGGCTCCATTCGACCCCCAGGAGTACGTTGATGCCCTCTTTGGCGTTGATGCCCAGGCGGCTTCCGGTTAAACCGCTAGCGCTGCAATTCCGTACTACACCGTAGCTATGGATATTTTCGTCTGGCTGCTCATTATCGAATTCCTGGGCCTGGTGGCCTTTCCCTTCACGTACGTCCTGTTCCCTGTGCTGAAAGACCGTGGCTATGGCTTTGCCAAACCCCTTGGTCTGCTTATGTTGGCCTACCCCGTCTGGCTGCTTGGTAGCATGCAACTCTCCGCCGGGGCGCGCGTCATGCCAATCCTGGTGTTGGTGGCGCTGACGATAGCTTCTGCTCTGGTGGCTCGACGTAAGTGGCCAGAGATGCTGGAGTTCTTCCGCCGAGAGTGGGCTTTAGTCCTTTCCATTGAAGGCGTCTTCCTTCTCTTCTTTTTGGGTTTTGCGCTGCTCCGAGCAGGGGTGTCGGCTATCGGCCATACAGAGCAGCCTATGGATCTGGCGTTCCTGAATGCATCCATGTTGGCATCGTCGTTCCCGCCGGAAGACCCGTGGCTGTCGGGGCACGGCATCAGCTACTACTACTTCGGCTACCTCACCCTTGGCCTGCCGGGAGTCATCGGGGGTATTTCATCCAGCGTCGTCTACAACCTTGCCCTCGTGCTTCTGCCCGCCATGTCCGCTGCTGCGATGATGAGTCTGGTTTCCACTCTGGTGGTCCGAGCTGGTGGTTCACTAAAAATAGCATTGTCTTTGGGTGCTCTGGGCGCCCTCATACTGGTGGTGTTCGGCAACCTTGAAGGTATGTTTGAGATGCTCCATGCGTGGGGTATCGGTAGTAACGGATTCTGGGAGAGTGTGGGCATCAAAGGACTGCAGTCTCAGTCAGGTGGCTCAACGTTCTTCCCGAGCGATGGGTGGTGGTGGTGGCGATCGAGTCGTGTCATCGATACGGTCGTGGCTGGCGCTAGCCTTGATTTCACTATCCAGGAGTACCCGTTTTTCAGTACCTACCTTGGCGACCTCCATCCGCACGTTATGTCAATATCCTTTGTGTTATTGTTCCTGGCGTTCTCTTTGAACCTCCTGGCAGATAAAGTGCCGCTAACGGTCAGTTGGATTCGAGCGCGATGGTTCACAGTGACGATGATAGGCCTGACCCTTGGAGCCTTGGGGTTCATCAACGCTTGGGATTTACCGGTGTTCTTTGCCGTGCTGGTGGGCATCATCGCCCTGAAAGCGTACGGTGCCCTGCGGGACGGTTGGCGACGCGACTACGCCCTGGGGGCTTTGATCCTTCCAGCTATCGTGCTGTTCCTGGCGGTTGTCCCGTACCTCCCGTATTACGGCTCCTTCAGTGGACAGGTCAAAGGCATCGATGCTGTTTCAACGCCTGGAACCACTGTCTTCCATTTCACCGTCGTGTGGGGTGTGTTCCTCGCAGCCCTAGCTCCGTTCCTGCTGGTTAGTCTGATGCGATGGGGTCAGTGGTTGAACGCCAGGCTAACGGTGTATGTTGCTGCGACGCTGGCTCTGTCGCCCTTCATACTCTGGTTCGCCATAACCCTGGTTCGCGGTGACGCGGGGCAAATCCCTGACCGACTCTTTGTGGCATTGCCCCTCGCCCTCATTCTTGCGATGCTGCTGGTGAGAACGATGCAGCCTTCAGTGAACCGAGATGACCTTCCATCCGTATTTACTTTCGGGGTCCTGGCCGTTGGTGTGGCTCTGTTGATGGGGTCTGAGCTGTTCTACGTGGTAGACGTGTTCAACTCGCGTATGAACACCATGTTCAAGCTCTACTATCAGGCCTGGGCCCTTCTTGCTGTAGCTACACCCGTAGCTATATACTACTGGTCGCTTGCCGCGGCTCGTGGAGGACTTTGGACCCGCAGAGCAGGGGTGAGTTGGGGAGTGGTTCTGGGGGTAGGAGCCCTTGGAGCCCTCTATCTACCTATGGGAATGGCGGTAACGGTGGGAAACACGGCTGGCGGAGCCTATACGTTGGATGGCGCAGCGTTCCTGAACGAACGTGCGAGTGGCGAGTTCGACGGCATCGAGTGGTTGAAACATAACGCTAGCGCCAACGATGCCATCGTGGAGGCTGTTGGCGGCGATTACACGGAGTACGGCCGCGTAGCCTCGTTCACCGGGTTGCCCTCGGTCCTGAACTGGGCAGGCCATGAACTGCAGTGGCGTGGTTCGTCTGAGTTGATGGACGGCCGGGCAGAGGATGTTGCTACGGTGTATCAGTCGGAGGATGCTGCATTGGTTGAGAATGTGTTGGATCGATACGACGTCCGGTACGTAGTGTTCGGCTCTAGAGAGCGGACGAAGTACCAGGTTCAATCCTTGGATCATTTGAGCTCCATGCTGAATTCGGTGTTCTCCCAAGAGGACTTCACCATCTATGAGGTAGTGGATACCGATGCGTAACCCCATCGCACCCCGCAGCCCTGCCAGACGCTTCAGGTGGCCATCGACCGTAAACGTGGATCGACCGGCCAACATCGCCCCGATTGTCGCAACAACACCACCTGAGCAGGAAGGGCCACGAGGTCTGGAAGCCTACCTTCCCTTACGTTGGGAAATCCTTTTCTACCTTGGATTGCTGGCGCTGGCGCTACTCATGCGCGTCTGGGAGCTTGGCGACCGCTCCTTCCATCATGACGAGAGCCTGCACGCTGTGTACAGCTGGTACATCTATGACGGTCAGGGCTACCAGCACAACCCGTTGATGCATGGCCCCTTCCAGTTCCACATGAACGCTTTGCTCTTCTTCTTGTTTGGCGATACTGACACTATCGCTCGAATCGGGTACGCCCTGTTCGGCACGGTGCTTGTGGCGATGCCCTGGTTCCTGCGTAGCTGGCTGGGTCGCACCGGCGCTATGGTTGCCGCTGCGCTCATCGCCTTCTCTCCCACCATCCTCTACTTCAGCCGATTCGCGCGCAACGATATCATTGTGGCCGGCCTGACCCTGGGCATTGTCATCGTCATGTGGCGGTATTTACGGGAACAACAACCTCGATACCTCTATTTACTCGCAGGATTCCTTGCCCTGATGTTCGCCAGCAAAGAGACCGTGTACATCATGGTCTTTTCCATGTCCGTGTTCCTGATGTTCCTTTCGTTGGACGATATCAAATCGGTCTTCCTGGGGCGGTTGACGCTATCGCAGATAAGCGCTCCCGCTGTCCTTCTCTTGATGTTTGTGACACTGAGCCTGCCCCACGCAGCTGCAGCGATTTCCATCTTCCAGGAGTCACTGGGCATCGTGCTCTCAAACGATGATGCATCGGCTGGGCGCATCGGCATGCCGTTGGGCGCCGGGCGGTTTGTCGCAGTGTTGGCTGTCGCAACTGCCATCGCTGTTTCCGTCAGTCTTGGACTCATGTGGAACTGGCGTCGATGGTTGATATCTATGGGTCTCTTCGCCGCTATTTGGGTGCTCCTATTCACCAACTTCTTCACCAGCCCCTATGGCATCGTCACCGGCACCTGGCAGGGGTTGGGCTACTGGGTGGCCCAGCAGGAAGTGGCACGGGGCGGCCAGCCCTGGTACTACTACATCGTCATCGGCTGGAACTATGAGTTCTTACCGATCATGGTCGGAATGATTGCTGTTGCCTGGTACGCCATGCGCGGCGATTTGTTCACGAAATTCTTGATTTTCTGGGCTGGTTTGAACGTCATCCTATTCACCATCGCGTCTGAGAAGATGCCGTGGCTGCTGGTGCATCTCACCCTGCCTGCAATACTGCTGACCGCTCGGGCCCTTGGCGACGTGATCGAGTCCCTACCGTGGCGGAATATCTACCGGTCAGGGGCGTTGCTGGGTCTGCCGTTGGTCCCGCTGTTCCTCGTATTCGGCTACAGGCTGATCTTTTTTGACCCGGAGACCGTCGATGCCGGTGCCATCCTCAAACTCTGGGGGCTCCTGGTGCTGGTATTCGGAATCATGGGCGTGACGCTCTACATGGCAACTCGTGCCGGATATCGCGAAGGCTTTGCTGTGGTAGCCCTTGGGTTGGTTGCGGTGATGTTGGTATTCGGTGCGCGCGCCGGATGGATCGCATCCTTCCGCAACGCCGATAGGCCAACGGAGATGCTCGTCTATACCCAGAGTTCCCCGGACATCGGGCGGATAGCACGGGACATTGCCAGCATTGCCGAAAGCAGCGGCCAGCAGCAGGCTCTTCCTATCAGCGTCGATGGCGATGATGGGTATGCGTGGCCCTGGGTCTGGTACTTCCGCGACTACGATTCCGTGGGGTATCCCAGCTACAGCAGTGACACTCAGCCGATCAACAGTGACGGCGGGGTGGTGTTGGTGAACGCCAACAACGGTGACCAGGCCGACCAGGCGTTGCTGGACGCCGAGTTCACGCAGATCCAACGATTCAAACATCGATGGTGGTTCCCGGAAAGCTACCGCGGCATTACGAGTAGTGACGTATGGTATGGCATTACTCATCGGTCGTCGTGGCGCACTGGATTCGATTATTGGCTCTATCGTGACTTAGATACACCACTCGGATCAGTGGACGGTTACCTGTACTACTCCCAGGATCTTGCGCCGTTCATTGCCGACGATCCTGATAAATGTCGTTGCCGAGGGTATGTGCACACCGTAAACTTGATTCAGTTAGTTGATAGGGGTCTCAATCAAAC
>JAPYRQ010000077.1 GCA_029936935.1 Dehalococcoidia bacterium
CCTCCACCTCCATCCCCAGAGCTACAAGCAGCCACTAAAGCAACTGCACTGATAGCTATCAGTAGAAACGATACTAGCCTCATCTGTATTCTCACGATAATCCCTCCCTATCAATTTCCGATTCCTGGTACGAACCGTCTCTTGCCCTGTTATACCTTGATCCCTTTATCCTCGCCGGCAAACGCTCCGTACAACCTCCAGTCGGCCCCGAAAGGAATATTCTCCTCATGGGAGCGGACTTTCGCTAAAACTGCCGGGTCATGCTTCATGGGCTCGATGCCTTCAAGCATGCCCCTCGCAGCGTTCACCATGACCTTCCGGTTATGGATGATGGCACCATCAGACGTCCCAAGATGCTCGTTCTGTTTGTCGCTGATGACCGCCATGCTCTCCGTTACCGCCTGGTCCTGGGTTCCAATACCGGCGATGCCTGTATAACTAAGATTGCGCTGGGCGTCGCGACTCATCATGTAGTCGTTCCATTTGCCCTTTTCACCCCGACCATGGATGTCGGTTTTGTTTGCGGAATTGTTCTTCCGTTCATCCCGTTCTTCTTGCGTGTATGGTCGATCAGTCCTTGCGCTGACACCCCACCGCCAACAAGTTTCATCATCCCTTGGCACCATCATCAGGACGCCGGGCCCCTGAGCAGGCAGTCGGGAGATCATCTGGTAAATGGGGAAGATATTCGTGGTAATCCTGAGGTGGTTATGGCCGTTAGGCGTGTCTCTGATGCCAACGTATCGCCACCCGTAATTGGTTTCTTGCACCACGATGCGGGCGTTACGGTCAGCGCCACGGATCTTCGTTGACATCTTATTGGACGGGTATCCCACCACATCCGTGCCGTCATCGAAATCACTCATATCCAAATCAGCCAGGTTACGGTGGAGGAAGCTGATGTGAGATGAATCGATGTTGCCTTCAATCACCTGGATGTAGTTGGCATCTGACTGCACTCGGTTCGTGATGATATGACTGTCCGGGTAGTCAAAGACTTGGAGGTTCAAGAACGGGGGTTGCAGTTCCTTTGGTCCCATGTACGTCCAGATGGTGCCGCCGCGATCAACCGTTGGGTAAGCGGTGATTTTGACCTTGTCCTTGAAGTTACTCTCCGCCGGTTCAGAAGGCATATCGATGCAATCGCCCATAATATCAAACTTCCATCCATGGTAGACGCACCGCAGGCCGCACTCTTCGTTTCGCCCGAAGAACATGCTGGCTCGACGATGGGGGCAGTAGTTGTCTATGAGCCCTACATCGCCGTTGGAATCACGAAACGCTACTAACTCCTCGCCTAACAGCTTCGCGCGGACCGGTGGACAGTCAGGCTCAGGGAGTTCCTCTGATGTTAAAACAGGGAGCCAGTAACGCCTGAGTACCTCTCCCATTGGTGTGCCGGGTCCAACTCTGCAAAGTAGTTCGTTATCCTCATGCGTAAGCATAAATAGGCCTCCCCATGAATTATTATCTCAGCCAAGTGGCCTTTGTCTTTGATGATTTTGAATCGTATCCAATTTATGACCCTTGAATGATGCTAATGTAGTTGATTCCGCTAGCATGTCAACCCCAAGCTCTTTGAACCGTGAGAATCTCGCAGGATCTCTGCCGGATTGACACTGTCAGTATGCAGGATTAGGGTCTGCTTATCACAAGGATGTCTTGTGGCCATGTTGGGCGTAGGAATCCAGGATATGCAGGGGAGATAGCTATGTTAAGCAAGCGAGATAACGACATTTTTACGAAGGTCGGCCCCGGTACGCCGATGGGGGAGCTTCTTCGACGGTTTTGGATTCCAGGTTTGCTTGAAGAAGAGGTTCCACTACCCAACTCACCTCCCGTTCGCCTCCGTCTACTTGGCGAAGACCTGGTAGCGTTCCGCGACACCAACGATTCGATTGGTATCCTCGACAATTACTGCCCACATCGGCGCGCAAGCATGTTTTTCGGCAGGAATGAAGAATGTGGCCTTCGCTGTGTCTACCATGGCTGGAAGTTTGACGTAAACGGTGACTGTGTAGACATGCCTTCTGAGCCTGCAGAGAGTAACTTCAAGGACAAGGTCAAAATCACTGCTTACGAAGCCGCTGTTCGTGGAGGCGTCGTCTGGGTGTACATGGGCCCTCCGGAACTCACGCCCACTCCGCCAGAGTTTGAGTGGTCCAACTTGCCAGCAGACCAACGCTCGGCAAGTAAACGGTTGGAAGAATGTAACTGGGCTCAAGCTGTGGAGGGCGGTATAGACTCTAGTCACATCTCTTTCCTTCACCGCAACCTTGCCGATCTCAAGGCAGAGAGCCCTAAAACGTTGCATCAGAAATATGCGGGCCAGGACCGTTCACCGTCCTTCACTCTCAAAGACACCGACTATGGTTTTCTTGTTGGGGCACGGCGGTCTGCGGAGAATGACCAACATTACTGGCGCATCTCTCAGTTTTTGGTCCCCTTTTACACCATGATTCCGCCGGTTCTTGTTAAGGACACTGATTCCCGCGGGTCAGGCTACGGAGGCCATGCGTGGGTACCTATAGATGACGAGAACACCTGGACATGGAATTTCAGCTGCAACCCACATCAGCCCTACCCTGAGGATCGACGAGGCGGTGGGCTTGAAGAGCAACTAGATGCCAAGTACCGACCCGTCAGGAACAAAGACAACGATTACGAGCTGAGTCGTGACATGCAGAAGAGCGTCAACTATACGGGAATCGTTGGGATTAACACCCAGGACAGAGCCGTTCAGGAGAGCATGGGAAAGATCGTCGATCGCACAGCGGAGCACCTGGGGACGACCGATGCTGCGGTCATTGCCTTCCGTAAGCGGCTCATAGGACTTGCGATGTCGCTTCAAGAGGGAATCGAGCCTTCAGAGGCAGCACACGGCTACTGGTATCAAGTACGCTCAGCTTCAGCGATCCTTGATAATGGCGTTGTTTTTGACGAAGGTGCGGCACATCTTCTGGCAGCTACAGGCAAATAAGGAGAAGCCTCGCAGAAAGCTAGCCCGGTGCGCTGTCGCGAATCGAGTTATTCGACCAGCGCTAGTGGACTGGTCCTCTCAGCGCGTCCTTGCCTTTGTATTTCTCCACCATGGCATTCACGATTGGTGAATGCTTGTACGGTCCGGTGATGCGGTTCAGCATGCCGGAGCTGTGATGCTCCCACGTCAACGGTGAGCCGTCCCGTGGAGGAACCACTACACACTCATTCTGAGCCGCATCGCGAATGACGTTCATTGGTTCGCCGCCATCTTCAACTATCTGTAGCTGCTGCCGGAGCAGATCACGGAACATGAGGATACCCCTATCTGATTCCCCCAATCTCTCCTTGGTTCGATCGACAATTGGGCCCTGTGCCACCCATACCATGTTGTCCTGTCCTCCGTTGTTGTCTAGTTCCTCCCATATAGGGTTCATCCCGGCATCAACCGCTGACGGGACTATGTAATAAGGAATCTTCTCCTGAACAACCGGAGAGTCAGGGTTCTGTGGATAAGCGGTGAAGAAGACGTGCAGCGTGTGTTCATCGTCCATGGGAACGCGATACATGAAATCCGTGGTAAAACTATTCACATTGGGGAAAATTGAAGGGCGGACCTCCCGCAACCCTTCAGGGGATTTAGCGTAATTCATGATGCCCTGTTCATAGACAGCCCAATCCCGTCGATCGTTGATGGGCGTGCGTTCGACGTCGGCGTTCCTGCGCTCCCGCTTAAGGTCCGGCCTGCCCATACGCTCCAGGGCATAGTTGGAAAAATAGCCGTGAAGCCACTCTAGATGTGCAGGGTCCAAGTCGTTTTCTTGTATTTGGAGCCAGTTACAATCGAGCACCTGGAATCCAATGTCATGCAGGACGTTCTCTGCGACGAACAGGTCCCAGTTCGGCAGCAGCGGAGCCGGGTCAGGGCCAAGGTATGCGAATATCAAGCCTGCCAATTCTTTCACTGGATAAGCAGGAATCTGTACTCGGCTGGGGAATGAGCTGTCTTTCGCCTCTTCCGGCATTTCAACACACTGGCCTGTCCCATCGTAACGCCAGCCGTGGTACGGGCAACGCAAGCCTTCAGACTCCGGGATGCCGAACGCCAGATTCACCCTGCGGTGAGCGCATGTGTCGCCAATCAAACCCAGGTCGCCGGATTTGTCGCGGTACAAGACCAGGGATTCACCAAGAAGCTTCACGCGCTTCACGGGGTTTTCATCAAGCTGAGTGGCTGCTGCTATAGGATGCCAGTACCAGCGCATGAGCTTTCCCAACGGAGTCCCGGGCCCAACCTGAGTAAACAGGGCATTCTCTTCAGCAGTGAGCATCAGCTACTCCTTATGGGCTTTATGGAGAGGTTCAGGGTTAGTGAAGTGGAGAGAATGCTGCAGGGTACATGATGCGCGTCTCCCGACTAATGGGCGCGGCTGGTAGTTTGGGAGGCCATATATTCTGTTCTGCGAGGGTGTCCAGAACTTCATCACGATGGCCCCAATCCTTGTACACCCATATCTGCCTGATGCAACCCTGGTTGCCGACGTCTGTATGCCAGATGCCGGCGATGGGATACACCTTTTCCCTGGCCGGCATCGCTTCGCCGTAGGCCTTGAGGACATCCTGCACATCGTTCGGTGGGAAGGTCTCTGTTATAAGTTCGTAGATATTGCCATATTCACCATCAAGAGGCTTCATGAAGGGGGCAGCTTTTAGGATTTCCACGTCCTGGCGCTCAAAGAACTCTATGATTCCAGGCGGCCAGCGGTGACTCTCATCACGGTTTGCAGCAGACCTGGAGTCCACTCTGTCTTGCAGGTTCTCATAGGGCCATATGTGCACGACCTGGCTTGATTGGCCTATTTCCGTATGCCAGAACCCGTACATCTTGGAGTATTTATTGCGGATATCGATGTTGTTGCCAAACCTGCGTTCCAGCTCTCTGACGCCGCCGGTTTTGAGTGTGTAGATTCGCAGTTCATAAATCATATTCTCACCCTGTGACAGATTACCAAATGAATAAGCGCCACTATAGCAGAATCCATTCATAGTAGAACTCAGGCTGCGTATTGATGGCCTCCTGTCTGCTGTAGTTTCCGCACTTCAGTGGCGAGATGGGCAAACACTAACGATAGGGGGATGTCATGGGAATCACTGAGGATATCGCTATGGAAGCAGCGAAAGCCTTAGACTGACCACGTATGCCAGGGACTGGCCTGATGGCCAGAGGGGCCGGGTTGGCTTCAGTTCCCTCGCTGCAGCGATATAGGCCAGGGGTACGGATTCTTCTCTACGCTCAGAATGACACGGGAGATGTGATATGGCGGATGGCTTCATCGACCTGGATTACTCGGAGTACCCGGCGGAGGTCATGCAGGAGCGGGCGTCGGCGTTCTACGACGAGGTGCGTCGACGACGTACGGTGCGCGACTTCTCTGATAGGGCTGTGCCGCGTGAGGTGATTGAGGCTTGCATCGCATCGGCGGGAATGGCTCCTAGTGGTGCGAATCAGCAGCCGTGGCACTTTGTGGCGGTAAGCGATCCTTCTATCAAGCATCAGATCAGAACTGCGGCGGAGGAGGAGGAGCGGGCTTTCTACGGGGGGAGGGCATCTGAGGAGTGGCTGTCTGCGCTGGAACCCCTGGGTACGGATGCTCAGAAGCCATTTTTGGAGAGTGCTGCGTGGCTCATCGCGATATTTGGGGAGTCTTACGGGGTGTCGGAGGATGGGAGTCAGGTGAAGCACTACTATGTGCAGGAGTCTGTGGGGATTGCGACGGGGGTGCTGATCACGGCGCTGCACTATGCGGGGCTGGCGACGCTGACCCATACGCCAAGCCCGATGGGGTTCTTGAACTCTATCCTTGGTAGACCGTCCAACGAGCGTCCGTTTTTGCTGCTGGTGGCGGGGTATCCGGCGGTGGGGGCGCAGGTGCCGGACATCGCTCGGAAGGACCTAGGAGGCATTGCCTCTTTTATATAGCCAGCAAGGGCGAAGCCCTTGACCCATATGACCCCTAAAACGTATTTGATTGTTCCCATATGCCAGGGTCTGTAGCTTTGGGCCAGGAATTGATTGTTCCCATTTGCCTGGGACTGCAGCTTTGAGCCGAAATTGATTTATGTAAATGCTTCAATTTCATCTCAGCTACGACAATGTTTCTTTCCAGCTATAAATCACTTTGATTATCACCTATGGAAAAATGTTTTTTGAGGAAACAAATGCACGTGCTGGAGACGTGGCTCCTGATAAACCGGGACTGTGGTGCGGCCGCGAGGGATTACGTGCGTGGTTATCCATGTTCACAGCCTACCTCGATACGTGTGATGGGGGTGAGGTGTGGATGGCGGTAAGGGGATTGGAGGGGTGTTCTTAACAAAGAATGGCGCTCATGAGTTCTAAAACCTATCTACGTAGTGTACAATAACGATACATATAGAGTCAGCATTTCATTAAAGCCTAGGTGTAACGCCCTAAAGTAGCTACGGCATGCATTGGGTACTTACGACTCTTGCGAGATTTGCCTCGCGCGGCCTACACATGAACCCAAATACAAAGAGGCCCCTCATAAGGGGCCTCTTGTTATGTCGTAGCTATATCGGGTCGGAGCAGACGACCGTAGGGTCACGGCTTTAGTCTCGAAGACGCCTAAGAAAAGATGGCGGGTTTGCTCTGAATGCCCTCCGGGTAGACGATCTCCGGGACGTTGTCCTGCCATTGCACCACCGGGAAGGTGCCCGTCGGCAGGCCATCGGGGTCGAAGCCAAAAGTGCCCATCACCGTCCTGAAAGAGCCGCTGAGCATGGCCTTACGGACTTCCTCGTTGTCCAGAGAGCCGGCCTGCTCCACGGCCTGGGCCAGCACCTGGCCGCACGCATACCCGCCGGCGGAGTGGTACTCAGGCTTGATGCCATAGGCCTTGGTGAAGTCCTCAACAAACCTGAGGGAGCCGGGCCGCGGAATGGTCTCCATCCACGTGCATCGCATGAACAGGCCGGTTGGCTGATCACCACGCTGGCTGGGGTTATCGGACAGCCAAATCTGCGAGGGAGCGAACCCTGCCGCGATGGCCTTATCGATGGCACCTTCGGCGTCGGGCTCCCGACCCTCCAGGTCCCACAGCAATACGTCCGGGTTGGCTGCGTACGCCCTCGCAAGGAGGTCGTCGTAGTCGACAGGCGGTGCGCCGAGTCGTTCGTTGAACACGATGTCCAGTCCCATTTTCTCCGCGTGGTACTCCACACCGAATATGTGGCCGCCGCCGCGAGGTCTAGCGGCACCGATAACGGCGATCTTGGTGATGGGCTTGGGGTTTGCGGAGCTCATCATGAACTCCAGGTAGCTCTGCATGTAGTCACGATCCACGCCCCAGCACAGGAACAGCCACTCACGGCCTTTGCGGAACATGTCTGACACGCTGCCGCTGCCCTCCAGCATGACCATATGATTCTTCTCAATCACGGGGGCTGCGGGCTCAATGAGCACGCTATGGCAGGGCCCAAGCAACAGGTCCACCTTGTCCTCATTGATGAGTCGATCGTAGTTAGCGGCGCACTTATCGCCATCGCCCTCATCGTCGTGCCAGACCAGCTTCACCTGGCGACCCAGCAGGCCACCGGCGGCGTTCAGATCGTTCACCCACAGCTCATAGGCTCGGGAGTACTGCAGGAACGCGGAATCGGCGTATCGTCCGGTCTTGGGCAGGCTTGCGCCCACCGTTATGTCAGTCATGATTTCCTCCTTGGTAATTCTAGATTGTCACGGATTGTATCTGCGATGTGTCCAAACGGGAAGCATCACGCTCCCTATCCCCTCCCTCAAAGAGGGCGGGAACATGAAGCGAAGCTTCCTAAAACACCGCTATGGGGTTCACGGGTGAGCCGGTTGCACCTTCAATACGAAGGGGGTTGATGGTCATCATGAACTCCCATTTGCCGCGTTGTCCGCAGGCTTCGGCGAGTCCTTCGAGGTCGGCGTTATCGAGTATCCACAGCCCCATTGCCACGATGCCCACCTGGTGCGTGGGGTTGGCCAGCTTATCGAAGCCGGGATGCACAAGGCTGTTGCCTGTGTCCGAGCCGAGGACAGCTATCGAACGCTCATGGTAGAAGGGCAGGCAGTTTGCGTGGGTTCCGGTACCGCCTTCCGCCGTGATGTTCCACGCACCAACCTCGGCGCGACGTCGCAGCTGGCCCGTACGAACGAGCAGCACATCGCCGGGCTCAACGTGGACGCCCTGAGCCGCCTCGGCAGCTTCCAGGTCTTCTCGCAGCACGCCGTCGCCGGGCTCCAACCAATCGACGCCACGCAATCGAGGGATGTCCAGCAGCACGCCGCGCGCCAGCACGCCGCCCTGGATGACCTCTATCGACTCCTTGGTTGCACCG
>JAPYRQ010000078.1 GCA_029936935.1 Dehalococcoidia bacterium
CAATCAGGACGGTGCGGATGTGATACCGCTCTGCCATGAAGCCCCAGAAGAACCGCGAGAGCATGCTGAACAGGCCATAGATGCTGAACCCCCATGCAGCCACCTGGGTTGAGAAACCTTTATCAATGTACATGGGCACCAGACTTGAGGGAACGCCGTTGGGGGATAGGCTGGCAGCGGCAATCGCCAGGATAAGTATCCACAACACCCTTGTATGAGCGGCTTCCTTTGCGGTGTAGTTCCGGACCGTTCGCGACGCTGCGGTCTGTCGAGATGTTTCTATCACACGACCGTCCGGAATCAGACCCACATCCTCCGGTTGTCGACGGATCAGCAATGCGGGAAGCGAAGCAAATATGATTGTCAGGAAACCCAAGGTCACCCACGTTCCGCGCCACCCGACCCATTCCAGGAGGAAGGCCATGAGGGGTGGAAGGATGAATGCCGCAGTACCCGAGCCCATCGTCGCGAAGGCGACTGCCCGACCTCGACGCCTGAGGAACCAACGTGGCACTACCGCAGACATGACCAGGAATCCGGTTCCTGCCGTAGTCATGCCGCCGACGACGCCATAGAGGAGCAGGTACGTCCATTGGGAGTCCACCTGGGAAACGGCCATGAGCGATGCAGCTGATATGATTCCGCTAATAACGCCCGCGGTCCTGGCCCCATGGGTCAAGTCCCCGAATCGCCCTAGCAGCACCGCAGCAGCAGCGCCTACCAACCCGCGTATGGTGAGGCCGAGGTAGATGTCTGACAGGCTCCATCCCAGGTCCTCACGCATTGGAATGGCAATCACGCTGGTGGCCCAGAACACCCCTGCCGTCATGAAGCTCATCATGAACGCGACAGCCACGATTACCCAGCCATAGAAAAAGGGTATCCGTGCCTGCCATGACTGCAACTCTGTCGATTGCGATTCGGTTGGGTTGTCCTCTGCCATTGTTCCTCTGGTGTTGACTAGACTAGGATTTATAGCTGACGCAGGAAGCCCCACGACCCCAAATAAATGGGAACCGTAGGGCTCCTATACGTCAATTTGATTACGAGTTATTTGACGTGGATGTCGTCCCACACCTCTGCATCGTCGGTGAAGTATACATCACGCGGCAGCACGCAGCCGCCGGAGCGCACTGCAAAGCTATCGGGGTTGCTGGCCGCTGACGGTTCAATCCCCTCCTCAAGCTCACGCGCTGCCTTGATCAAACGGCGGCGCATCCGGATGATGCCCATGTCGGTTGTCGCCAGATGTTCCTTTGAGCGATCAGCGATGGTGCCCATGCCGTCCGTCATAGCGGAGTCCTGGGCCCGGACGAACGCGATGCCAGTATAGGTGTTGTTCTTCTGATCCTCGCGGTCGATGAGGTAGTCATTTCGCCGGTTGGCCTTTGCCAGCCAGGTACCGTCTGGAATGATGTTGTGATCGAAGTTATTCTCGAACCGCTGGTTCTCTTCCAGTGGGGCAAGGTGATTCCACCGAACATGGATAAACCAGCAGTTCTCATCATCAATCGGCACCATCATACCGCCTTGGGTAATGCCATGGGGCTCACGGGGAATCATGGTGAAGTAGGGGAAGAGCCAGCGCGATATCCGCCAGTAGTAGCTGTCCGCCTCTGCGGCACGTCGAGCGCCGATTAGGATTCCCGCCTCGGTGTCCTCAACGTGGAACTTGGGTGCCCTATCCGGGAACTGATACTTCCCGCCGAGAGTAGTAGCTGTGGCCGAGTTCTCCAGGTCGGAGAGGCGGCTGTGCAGCAGTGAGGCGTGCACCGTATCAAGGTCGCCCTCAATCACCTGCACGTAGTTGGACTCGTATCGGAGTTTGGAAACGGAAACCTGGTTTGGGTTCAGGCTCAGGTACTCAAACCCGTACATAGGAGGCTCAAACTCTGCGGGTCCCATGTATGCCCAAATAAGTCCGCCAGCTTCCTTCACGGGATAGGCGGTGATTTTGACCTTGTCCTTAAAGTTGCTCTCAGCAGGCTCCGATGGCATATCAACGCAGTTGCCCTGCGCATCGAACTTCCAGCCGTGGTACACACAGCGCAGGCCACATTCTTCGTTCCTACCGAAGAACATGCTTGCTCGACGGTGCGGGCAGAAGTTGTCAATCAAACCCACAACGCCGTTGGTGTCCCGATAGGCGACCAGGTCCTCGCCTAGAATCCTGGATCGTAGCGGCGCCCCGTCAGGCTCAGGGAGTTCCTTTGATAGGAGAACCGGTGTCCAGTACCTCCGCATGAGGTTTCCCATGGGTGTCCCCGGGCCTACCCGGCACAGGTAATTCGTTTCTTCAACGGTTAACACAGCAACAGCCTCCCCGTTCGTTTAGCCCTTTCGGACCAGCCAATTCACTAGCAAATCTTGGGCACAGTTTACCCCACCGGCTGGAGGGAATCTAGCCAACCATCGCCAATACTAACCATTCGTTTAGGGAATCAACAGCAGCTTCCCGGAGGTCAATCGACCCTGGAGTTCACGATGGGCTTCTGCGGCGTCTTTCAGCGCATAACGACCGTGGATCTTGATGTTGAGTTTGCCAGAAGCCACCCAGCCCAGTACATCCCCTGCGCGCTGCTCCAACTCCGCTCTAGTGGCGGTATAGGAACCCAGGCTGGGCCGCGTCAGGAAGAGCGATTTAGGGTTCAGCACAGCCAATGTCACCGGGGGCACCTGCCCACTGGCCGCACCGTACAGTGCCATCAACCCACGGGGGGCCAAAGAAGCCAGGCTCCCCTCAAAGGTGTCCTTGCCAACAGCGTCGTACACCACTTGGACGCCCGCATCTTTGGTGAGCTTCATGACTTCTGTAGGTACATCCTGCTCAGAGTAGAGGATGACGTGGTCAGCGCCTGCACCCTTCGCTATCTCAGCCTTCTCTTTCGTCGAGACCGTGGTGATGACCTGCGCACCTGCCATCTTCGCCATCTGGATGAGCAGCAATCCAACGCCGCCGGCCCCGGAGTGCACCAGGGCGGTATCGCCAGCCTTCAGCGCATAGGTGGAATGGGCCAGGTAGTGGGCCGTCATGCCTTGTAGCATCGCAGCGGCTCCCACTTCGATGTCCATACCGTCCGGCACCTTCACCAGACGCCACGATGGCACGCAGACCTTCTCCGCGTAGGACTTCCCTGCGCCGGTGTAGGCCACCCGGTCGCCTACGACTACTTCGGTGACGCCTTCACCCACCTTGACCACGATGCCAGAGCCCTCACCACCGGGGATGAGCGGCAATGTGGGGTTGTTCGCCCCGATACGAGCCTGCACGTCCATGTAGTTCACGCCAGCCGCGTTCAACTCAAGAATGGCCTCACCGGCACCGGGCTCCGGCTCAGCAACGTCCACATATTGGAGTACTTCCGGGCCGCCTGTTTCAGTTAGTTGTACCGCTTTCATACATCCTCTTTCGTTTGTCCGATTCTGCGCATTAGTCCTCTACGACGGCTATGACCTCAATCTGGACTTTCATCCCCCCAGGAGGCGGGTCATACACGCTGGTATGTCGAGCAGGCCTGTCGTTCTCATCCGGCCACAACTCCAACCAGGGCGTGTTTATTGCATCTTTGTCATCAAAGTCGGCGACATAGCAGGTCAGGCGCACAACATCGTCGGGTGTAGCCCCCGCATGCTCAAGGAACGTCAGCATGTTTCGGAAGCACTGCCTCGCCTGCTCCTCAACATCCTCGCTAAGCTCGCCTGTATCAGCGTTGTCCCCGCGGATGCCTGAGCTGTATACAACATTGCCTACTCTGGCACCGAATGGGATGGGTGCGGAATGACTGACACCAGGGATATGGATGGTCTGTCGCCTGCCCATAACGTTCCTCGACTTTCACTCAAATTATGTGGATTACGCGCGATGAACATCGAGCTCAGCGGAAAGGTAGCAAAGCTGGGGGGTTCTGGCAAGGTGGATGGCAACCGTAGTTGGCAAGCATAGAAAACTTGAAGGAGTACCGTACTGAATCTTGGACGGACGGAGGTGCTGGGGTAAGGCCGCTACGCTACTTCGTAGGCCCAGACCTGATGGAACACATCGGGCTCGCCCTTGGATAGTGGTTTGTACGGCTCGGTGGTCTTGGCCAGCTTCCACTTTCCGGCCTTCTCCAGGCTAGCGAACTTTGTTGGGAAATCGTCGCCGTCCTGGGTCATGTCCACGCGGATGCTGAATGCGATGCAGCCGCCGGGTTTGGTCACACGAACCAATTCGTCCAGAGAGGATGAGGGGGCGTGGCCCGCTGCGTAGACTTCGCCTGCAATGGACCCCTTCAGCAGCCACTCCAACGACTTGTCGCCAGAACGCCAGAGGTCTGCGGCGATGCCCGCGCAGTAGATGTGCATGTTCAGCGCGAGGGCCGTGGCATGGTCGTAGTACGCCAGTTTCCGTGTCTCACGGCCCACTTCTGCCAGGTTCATCCCGCCACCGCCGAGCTCCTTTGGTACGGCGATGTTCAAATACCCTGCCGCCTTGAGTTCGTCAAAGTCCTCCTGGAAAAACTTGTTCTCCTCGTCATACTTCGGCGCCCTTTCCGCACACCGTGCCAAAAGATCGTCGGTCAAAACACTGCCCATTGCTCCTGTGGTCATTGGACTAACCTCTTTCTTCCTCACTGGGGATTGCATCTGGCCTATCTACATGAAAATTGGATAAGTCCATATATTGGCTCGCTGATTGTATTCCTCTCCCATATCGTGTCAATATCAATGGGTATCTCTATCTTCTTACCAAAGGCTCCTACCTGTGGAAACTCCTCAAATAGACCAACGTCAGCCCCGATACGCATGGGTTGTCATGCCGCACTTGTGGGCAATGGACCTGGTCAACAACATGGTCTTCTTCTCCATAGGCGTCCTGATTCCCGTCTGGAAAGAGGATCTTGGTATATCGCCCACTCAGGCAGGGTTGCTGGGGTTCGCAGGATTCCTGGGATTCGGCCTCATGGCCCTGCCTGCAAGCATCTGGTTGACTCGCTTCAGCCCAAAGCGAATAACGCTGCTTTGCGCCGCAGGGATGGCGGTCCTCGCCATCAGCCAATCCATGGCTACAGCCACCCTCTTTCTCATGGTGACCAGGCTGCTGTTTGTCATGCTGGCGGCGGCTCGCATACAGATTCAAGTTATCTTCATTCAACAATGGTTCAGTCCGCGCTACTACGCGCCTATCAACAGCCTGGACTTTGGCAGCAGGGCTTTCGGCCAGATGGTGGCAATCGCCGCAACGCCTTCCCTCATCCTGCTCCTTGACGGCTGGAGGAACTACTACCAGTTCCTTGGTTTAGGGATGATTGTCGTCACCGTGTCCTGGATGTTTCTTGGCAAAGACCGCAACAGGACTCAACAGGAAGGTGGCTCCTCACGCCAGATAGGAAGCCCGGCCAAGGTACTGATTCGCCACAAAGTCCTTTGGCTGGTTGCTGGCGCTCAAATGGGAGCTGCTGTGGCGTTCGGTTCGTTCATGACCTTCTACCCCACCTACGCCATAGATCGACTGGAAATCTCATTGGAGACGGCGGGTTTGTTAATGGGGGTATTCCCCGTTGGTGCCACGTTGGGAACGTTGGTGGCAGGACCCCTTTCCCAGATGGTTGGCCGTAGAAAGCCGTTTATCTGGGTGCCAGGAATCTTGCTGCCAGTCAGCTACATCCTCCTGCTCCAGATGAACAACCTGCCTCTTTCCATGCTCTTTCTCTTCACGGCGGGATTCGGGGCTATGACGGTACCACCTATTCTTGCCACTATTCCAATGGATATGCGCCTCTCCTATCGCGAAGTAGCAGTGGCCCAGGGACTCATCAGAACCCTGTTCCCCTTCAGCGCGATGTGGGGGCCACTGTTCGTAGGGTTGATGGAAGAACAGACCGGCTCACTTTACGTGGGGCTGATGATCGTAGCTCCTTTGGCGGTCACGCTCTTCATCGCCGGTGTGCTCCTACCGGAGACCGGCGCCAAGGGCCGTGTTCCTGTTTCAACACGCTGACCTTCGCTCATATCTAGACCTACGCGGTATAATGATTGACAGTGCATAGGGCTATGGGTATCGTGGGTTTACATAGATTCTAGGAGATAGGTACAGATTCTTGCCTAAATTCCGGAGGAACGTCATTCGGCCATTCTCTAAACCAATAACAATTCTCGCAATAGTGGTCGTGGCTATAGTTGCCGGAGCATGCGGCATTGTTGGTGGCAGTGGAGACTCACAGATTGCAGGATTTGGTACCCACGCAGAGCCCGAGTCTGATCCCTACCCCTTCTCCAACTCCTACTCCTGAACCGGAGCCTAGTGCAACACCCGTAAGAGTTGAAGTACGAGACCCGGTACTCACCTCTACTGAAGCAGAGAACCTTGTTTTTCAACACGTTCGGAGTTGCTCAGACCAGATTGTGGGCGACGACAGGTCAGAACCTATCCTGATCGTATTCCTCACCGATTATTTTCCGGAAACCGAAGTGTGGGAAGTTTTTGTCGCCAGCGATGACAAGATCCTCAGCTTTGGTGTCTGGGGGGTGATTGATAGTGATTCCACTGTCAGTGCCATCGATCCAATTGCGGCCGACATCAATCAACCTGATACCCAATGTGTGGCCCCGGTTACCCAATTCGATCGGCAGTACACGCCTCCGAAGACCGTGCCCTCACCCCCAGATGCACCAGCAAATCCTGACATACTCATTGGAACGGGTGCACTTGCTTCGCTTATTGTGTGGTCGAATGTATATAGCTGCTATGACCATTTCCCTGAGTTGCTCAGCTTCACTTCGAATCAGGATGAGAATGGGAATTGGATTGTTGAAGGTCGCTCTGCTGCCATAGAAGAAGAAAATAGTGCGAGAAAAGCTGTGTTCTTCTATGGGCTATGGAGAGTCAATGCAGTCAGCGGTGAAATTGTCGCCAGGGATGCTCAAGCCAACCGGGCCGCTTTCGCCTGCGCTCAACAAAACTCAGGCAGTACTGAGTTGACTGCTGATTTAATACCATTGAATGTCGCATCGTTGCAGGTATGGACCGCCGTCTACGACTGCTTTAATCCACGCCCGGAGTTCAGCAGCTTTACTATGAGACGGGAAAGCACTGCAAGACACATCGTTGAAGGTCGTTTCGATAACACGGTGGTTACAGTAGGAGAAATCATCGTCAGTGGGACACCTACTCCTACAGAAACAACTACTACTGAAACCGTATTCTACGGGCTGTGGTTCGTTGACCCGGATTCATTTGAAATCACACCATGGGACTCTTTGGCGAAATCGACTGCTGCTAAGAGTTGCTATCAGCTTCCAATTAGCTAGGATTTAGCAACCACACCAGTATCACTTCTCTTTTCCTTGCCCCTTCTACGCCTGTCCCCTACCATTACGACGTCATCATCATTGATGTGCAGACCCAACTGTAGGTGAAGCATCGCCTCGCAAGGGAGCATTCCTTTGGTCGTTCAAGGGGACCTTTTCCTCGATATCGTCATTGTCTTTGCCGTGGCCTTCCTCGGATCGCTGACGGCCCGCGTCTTCCGATTGCCCGTGCTCCTTGGCTACCTGGTGGCTGGGATGGTCATAGGCCCGCATGTCCTGGAGGTTGTCAGCAACCTGGAGACCGTCCACACCCTTGCCGAGTTCGGCGTCATCCTGCTTCTGTTTGCAGTGGGCGTAGAGGTCTCCTTCCGTGACGTGTCCAAGCTAAGGAACATCGCAGTCTTCGGCGGCATAGTGCAGATTGCGGCCACAGTGGGGCTTGGCTTCGGCATCGGTACACTCCTGGGGTGGGAACCTGAGCAGGCGGCTGTCCTTGGAATGGTCATCTCCCTCAGCAGCACCATGGTCGTCCTGAAAACCCTGACGGACCGCGGTGAACTACAGAGCCTGCACGGCAGGATCCTGACCGGCATGCTCCTTGTGCAGGATCTGGCATTCATTCCTATGATTGCCATCCTCCCTGCCCTGGCCGGCAGCGACGAACCGTTCCTGACGGAGTTGGGGATAGGTGCGCTCAAAGCCATAGCGGTCCTGGGCGTGATGGGCTTGGTGGGGGGCAAGGCGTTGCCCTGGCTACTGTAT
>JAPYRQ010000079.1 GCA_029936935.1 Dehalococcoidia bacterium
AATCCGAAGAGAGTCTACATCCAAGCCAGAATCTGGCTCATCCAGAATAGAAAGCTTGGGTTCAAGCATCGCCATCTGTAATATCTCATTGCGCTTCTTCTCACCGCCGGAAAAACCGTCGTTCACGTTCCGCTTGAGAAGAACAGGATCTATCTCGACAATTTTGACTTTTTCCTGAAGGATACGATCGAACTGAATCGGGTCCAATTCTTCGTTGTCATGGCTCTTCTGGATGGCGTTGTAGCCCGCTCGCATGAAGTGATCCATGCGCACGCCTGGTACTTCCACCGGGTGTTGGAAGCAGAGGAAAACCCCTGCCCTGGCGCGCTCCTCGGGTGGCATAGCAAGCAGATCGACGCCATCCAGGGTAATCTCACCGGAATTGACGATGTACTGCGGGTGCCCGGCCAGTACGTTGGAGAGCGTGCTCTTGCCGGAGCCGTTAGGCCCCATGATGGCATGCACCGTACCGGGTTGTATGGACAGGTTTATCCCGTTCAGGACTTGGTTACCGCCTACAGATGCGGTCAGATTGCGGATTTCTAACATGTTCTTTTATTTATCCTTGGTCGACTTTACTTTTGTTGGCCATCGAATGCCGTGTTACCACACGGGAAAGCAAATGTAACGAAGTTACTCACCCTACAGAGCCTTCCAAACTTACTTCGAGAAGTCGCGTGGCCTCCACGGCGAACTCGAACGGCAGTTGCTGGAAGACCTCTTTGCAGAAGCCGTTGATGATGAGCGAGTTGGCGTCCTCGGAGGACATCCCGCGCTGCCGACAGTAGAAGAGATGCTCTTCACTGACCTTCGATGTGAACGCCTCGTGCTCCAGGTGGGCGGTGCTGTTTTGCACTTCCACGTAGGGAACGGTGTGCGCGCCACACTGGTCGCCAATGAGCAACGAATCGCATTGAGTGAAGTTCCGTGCATCGGCCGCCTTGGGCATGATCTTGACCAGGCCTCGATATGTGTTCTGACCGTGGCCCGCTGAAATGCCTTTGGAGATGATCTTGCTGCGGGAGTTCGCGCCGATGTGCGTCATCTTGGTGCCCGTGTCCGCTTGCTGATAACCCCGGGTAAGCGCCACCGAGTAGAACTCGCCGATGGAGTTGTCGCCCTGCAGGAGGACGCTGGGGTATTTCCAGGTGATGGCAGAGCCCGTCTCAACCTGGGTCCAGGAAATCTTGGAGTTGTTGCCCGCCGCCTTGGCGCGCTTGGTGACGAAGTTGAAGATGCCACCTACGCCGTTCTCGTCGCCCGGATACCAGTTCTGGATGGTGGAGTACTTGATCTCCGCGTTCTCCATAGCCACAAGCTCCACAACGGCGGCGTGTAGCTGGTTGGTGTCGCGCTGCGGGGCGCTGCACCCTTCCAGGTAGCTTACGTACGAACCCCCGTCGGCGATGAGCAATGTCCGTTCGAACTGCCCCGACTCCGCTGCGTTGATGCGGAAGTAGGTGGAGAGTTCCAGTGGGCATCGAACACCTTTGGGGATGTAGCAGAAGGAGCCGTCAGAGAAGACGGCGGCGTTGAGTGCTGCATAGAAGTTATCTGTGTACGGGACAACGGAGCCAAGATACTTCTTGATGAGGTCAGGGTGCTCCTGAACCGCGTCTGCAAAAGAACCAAAGATGATGCCCTGCTTGCCCAGCGTCTCCTTGAACGTGGTAGCTACTGAAACGCTGTCGAACACGGCGTCCACGGCTACGCCGGCGAGTCGCTTCTGCTCTTCCAGCGGGATGCCCAGCTTCTCGTAGGTAGACAGTATCTCTGCATCCACATCCTCAAGGCTGGCGGGATTCTTCTTGGGGGCTGCGTAGTACACGCCGTTCGCGAAATCGATGGTCGGGTAGTGCACGTTGGCCCACTTGGGCTCCTGATTGTTTTCAACAAGGGTCATGAAGTGCTTGAAGGCACGCAGACGCCATTCCAGCATGAACTCAGGCTCGTTCTTTTTGGCGGAGATCCAGCGGATGGTATCTTCCGTCAGGCCTCGAGGGGCAGTCTCCTCCTCGATGTCCGTAACGAAGCCATATTTGTATTCAGACTGGGCCAGGGAATCCGGTGTCGTCATACGAAAACCCTTCTCGAAAGGCGTTAGTAGACCAAGTTGGTCAACAATGTGGTTTTAGTGTACGGCTAGCTATGGAGAGTGTCAACAATGGGGGCTAGCTATCAAAGGAGTACCAGTACGCACCTAGCATAGCGGGGGCGCATCAAAAGGAATACAACTTACGAACTCGGATTTGGAGGTAGGAAAATGGCGTTTAAAGGTATCAACCACATGGCAATGGTGACCGGTGACATGGAGAAGACCACCATCTTCTATCGCGACGTGCTTGGCATGCCCCTGGTGTCCACCATCGGCAACGTACCTGGTCGCTACCCCTATCGCCACTACTTCTTCGAGGTGGGTGACGGCAACACCATCGCGTTCTTCGAGTGGCCGGGCATGGTGGAGGAGTTCCATAAGCCAGCCAGCCCGAGGACCCTTCCAGTTCGACCACGTCTCATTCAACGTCGATGACGAGGACGAGTTGCTGAAGTTACAGGTCAGGCTTAAGGAGCACGGTATAGAGGTTACGGAGGTCATCGACCACCAGATCAACCGATCCATCTACTTCACAGACCCCAACGGCATAGCCCTTGAGGCGAGCTTCTGGGTCAAAGACCCCACAGGCATGGATCATGATTACTCGGACCCGTTCTTCTTCGGCGATGCCGATCCTGTTCCATCGGCCAAACCCAAGACCCCTGCTGCATAGCACTCATATCTGTTAAAGCGAGAGAGCCCCGCTTTCGGGGCTCTCTTTTTATTTGGTAGAGCATTATGGAATAGAGAATCACTCTTTGGTAGCCTTTAGGGAATATGGACCAGGGCTTCGCCATGGTTAGAGAGTTTTGACCTCAGTGACCAGCGCCGTTACCGACTTCCGGGCATCGCCGAAGAGCATCACGGTGTTGTCCTTGAAGAACAGATCGTTGTCGATGCCAGCGAACCCGGGGCTCATGCCGCGCTTCAGCACAATGACGTGTTGGGCGTGGTCGACGTTCAAGATGGGCATACCGTAGACCGGACTGTCGGGCTCATCGCGCGCCGCAGGGTTCGTGACGTCGTTGGCGCCGATGACTATAGCCACATCGGTGTTCTTGAAGTCGTCGTTGATCTCATCAAGGTCGTAAAGTTCATCGTAGGGCACGTTGGCCTCGGCAAGCAGCACGTTCATGTGGCCAGGCATCCTACCTGCAACCGGATGGATGGCGTACTTCACCCGAATGCCCTTCGCTTCAAGCAGGTCGGCAAGCTCCCGCACCTGATGCTGAGCCTGAGCTACTGCTAATCCGTAGCCAGGAACGAAGATGACCGAGCGAGCATAGGCAAGCATGACGGCAACACCCTCTGCAGATACGCTCTTGGCCGTCCGCGTCTCCACTGCGGCATCACCACCACCACCGCTTGGTGCGGCACCGAAGGCTCCGAAGACCACGTTGGCCAGGGAGCGGTTCATCGCCTTGGTCATGATCTGGGTGAGGATGAGGCCCGCTGCACCCACCAACGCACCGGCTACGATGAGCACAAAGTTGCCCAGCGCGAAGCCTGCCGCCGCTGCCGCTACGCCTGAGTAGGAGTTCAGCAGCGATATGACCACCGGCATGTCTGCGCCGCCGATGGGGATGACCAGTTGGATGCCCAGCAGCAAGCTTGTCCCGATGAGTACGTAGAACACAGGCTCGTTGAAGTCGACGGCGACTAGGTAGACGACCATGCCCACGATGGCTGCGAACATGGCCCCGCTGGCGATGTTCTGGAATGGAAAAGTGATGGGCCTGGTGGTCATGACCTCCTGCAGCTTGCCGAAGGCTATGAGGCTCCCGGTCAGGGTAACGAGACCGATGAGCGTGCCGAGCATAATGGCGATCTCTTCGTGCTTGGCTACGGTCGCGCTCTCTTCGGTGATGCGGACGAACTCTGAAATGGCAATGAGGGCAGAGGCTCCGCCACCCACGCCGTTGAAGATGGCCACCATCTGGGGCATGGCCGTCATCTTGATAGTGCGCGCCATGACCGCCCCGATGACCGCCCCAATGGTGATGCCCGCAGCTATCAACCCGTAGTTCAGGACTTCCAGGTTCACCAGTGTGACCAGTACTGCGATGAACATGGCTGCAGCGGCCAGTAGGTTGCCCTTGCGCGCCGTTGCAGGCGACCCTAACAGCTTGATACCCATGATGAACATCGTGGCAGACGCCAGGTAGATGTACTGGATGAAGAGATCGCGGTCTGAGAAGAGTTCCATTACTTCTCCCCACCCTGCCTGCGACGGAACATCTGCAGCATTCTATCGGTCACCATGAACCCGCCGACCACGTTGATGGTAGCGAGGATGAGTGCGGCGAAGCCCAGAATCACGGCGGTCGTGGTGTCTTTAGGCCCAACAACTACCATTGCGCCGATGATAGTGATACCGGAAATGGCGTTGGCACCGGACATCAAAGGCGTGTGGAGGATGGGCGGCACCTTGGTGATGAGCTCAAACCCCACAAACACTGCCAGCACAAAGATGTACAGCGCAATGACCAGGGGCACCTCTGTATCCGCCATCGTAGCTCCTTGTGGTTACTTCGCGGCCAACAACGCCAACGTTGGCTCGTGGACGACCTTGCCGTCGTAGGTGATGCAGCACTCTTTCGTGATTGTGTCCTCGAAGTCGAAGTGCAGTTCGCCATCGATGATGAGGTGTTGCAGAAGCGTCAGCATGTTGCGTGAATACAACTGGCTTGCGTGGACGGGCACTGTGCTTGGGATGTCCAGCGGGCCGTGGATGGTCACGCCGTGTACCACCACCGTCTCTCCTGGCACCGTCAGCTCGCAGTTGCCGCCCGCTTCTGCCGCCATGTCCACGATGACCGCACCGGGGTGCATGTCCTGCACCATCTCTTTGGTCACCAGGATGGGTGCGTCACGACCCGGTATCAGCGCCGTGGTGATAATGAAGTCGGATTCCTTTGCGTGACGATGGATGAGATCCTGCTCCAGGTGTTGGGCCTCCTGGTTCAACTGCGTGGCGTAGCCACCTTCGTCCTCTGCTTCGTCGGCGTGGATGGCCTCTTCGATGAACGTTGCGCCAAGGCTCTCCACCTGCTCCTTCACGGCTGGCCGTACGTCGAACGCCTTGACCACAGCCCCGAGCCTGCGCGCCGTAGCGATGGCCTGTAGCCCTGCGACACCTGCTCCAAGAATGAGGCCTTTGGCCGGCGGCGTAGTTCCTGCGGCTGTGACCATCATGGGCAAGTAGATTCCCAGTGACTCTGCGGCGATGATGGCTGTTTTGTACCCGGCGATGGAGCTCATGGAACTGAGGGCGTCCATCGACTGAGCCCGTGCAATTCGCGGGACGGCGTCCATGCTGAAGCTGGTGATGTTCTGCTCTGCCAGTTCGTTGGCCAAGCCAGGATTGAAGAGGGGTTGGAGAAACCCGATCAGTACCGCGCCGGACTGCATCATTGCGATCTCTGGTGAGGCTTGGCCGTCGTTGGAGTCCGGGCGTTGCACTTTGACGATGATGTCAGCGGATTGGAAGAGGGATTGAGCGTCCGGGGAAATGGTGGCGCCAGCGGCTTTGTAAGCGTCGTCGAGGAAGAAAGCGCTCTCGCCAGCACCGGCCTGCACTAACACATCTATGCCAGCTGCGGTGAGTTTGGCCACGGATTCAGGGACAAGCGCCACCCGACGCTCGTTTGGCCGTACTTCCTTTGGGACGCCTACTTTCATCAACCACCTCGTATGCAAAGGGATAGCACACAGAACCGCCCTCGGGGCAGCTTCAGTCTACCACAGCGCGTGCCCGGGATTAACCCAAATTGAAAGGGTAAAAGCCGCGTTATTGCGGATTTCGTCTCCCATTTAACAGCAATGATTGTAAGGGCTACATCGTTGACAGCGTAGCTGCATCCCCGTACTCTGAGGGAGCTCCAAGGCATCTCATTCCTCTATATCCCGCTGTGCGGGATGGTCACTTGCGCATATACCTGCAGCGGCCACCCTCCCGACCAGTGCCAAGAAAGCGGCTAATGCAGACCACACCGGATAGACAAAAGCGCCCTCGGATATTCTATGGCTGGTACATTGTCGCGGCCAGCTTCACCAGCAATGTATTCGTCTCCGGCGCTTACTGGCAGGGATTCCAGGTATTCTTCCTCCCCATTCTTGATACTTTTGGTTGGAGTCGCGCGGCTCTTTCCGGCGCTTTTTCCATGCGACAGATGGAAACTGGAATGTTTGCTCCTGTAATCGGGATCATGGTAGATAAATTTGGCCCCCGCCGGGTCATTATGGGCTCCGGGTTTGTGCTGGGCCTGGGGATGATCCTTGTTTCGTTTACGTTCTCCATCTGGAGTTTCTACCTCTTTTTTATGATTGCTTCGTTAGGTGCCAGCGGTACTTCACACGCCATAGGGTGGGCAGTGGTTATCTCACGATGGTTCAAGCGTAAGAGAGGCATTGCGTTAGGGATTGGGATGTCAGGACCCGTGCTGACTGGCCTGGTCCTCATCTTTGTGACGTATTTTGTAAACAACTACGGCTGGCGAGCTACTGTAGCTGGGGCAGGGGTTGTGCTGTGGATGACTGTTATCCCTATGGCGATGTTCATTAGAGAGACTCCTGAATCCCAGGGATTGCTGCCGGATGGTGACCTTCTCAAGGTTCAAGACGGTGAAATCGAAGGTACTGAGGTCTCCCAACTTAAGCCAGCTGCTGAGCCGGGCTTTACCGTGAGCCAGGCCCTGCACTCGCGTTCTTTTTGGATTGCTTCCCTTTTGTTTGCAGGGATGTTCTTCGGCACCAGCGCTATCCAGGTTCATCAGATACCCTATTTCCAAAGCGTCGGTTTTTCTACAGGCAAAGCTGCTTTAACGGTTTCATTGGTCTTTGCGCTTAGTGGAATCGGCCGAATTGGAGCAGGGTATTTGGCCGATTATGTCGATATCCGTTTCATCCTGGGAGGGATGGTCGGGTTCCATGTAATCGCTTGGACATACCTGGCCACAGTGGGAGTAGACTCGTTATTGAGTGCAGTGCCATTCACAATTCTCTTCGGAATTCCTTTTGGAGCTATGGTTTCTATCAGGGCTGTGCTACTGGCGCAATTGTTCGGTACTCGAGCACTGGGTTCGCTGTCCGGAATGCTGCAAGCGACTGCCTTGGCTTCAGGTGTAGTAGGCCCGGTGTTTATGGGCAAAGTGTTCGATGTCACAGGTGACTATTCTCTGGCCATTAATACCTTCATCTTCGTGACAGCGCTTGCAATGCCGCTTGCGCTTTTGGTGAAGCCTGCTGCTGTTCAGACCGAGGTTGCAGCTAAACCCTAGAACCCTCGATTTCGATATACTGCTTGCCAGGAGAGTGGATTGTGAACGGACGCGTGGCGCAGATAAATCGGAAGCCTGAGACCCCAGGCCAACACGGTCTCCCCAAGATCCCTGTAGCGTCAGTCCATGTGTCTCATCAGGGCCTGGAGGGAGATTTCAATCGCTTCCGGCGCGATGCCAAAGGCGACACCCCCGATAGAGCGATCATGCTACTGCCCCTTGAAACCATCCAGCGATTGAACGACGAGGGCTGGCCTGTGAAACCCGGCGACATGGGCGAGAACATCACCACAGAAGGCATCCCCTACGACGACTTTGTTATCGGCGCCCAGTACAAGTTGGGCGAGGTGGTCATCCGGATAGCAGAGCCCTGCACCGCCTGTAAGTACCTTGAAGATCTTCCCTACGTGGCAGAGGCCAAAGGCGTTGAGTTCATCACGACTCTGACGCGTTTGGAGCGCGGGCTCCTGGTGAATCGCCGGGGGTGGTACGCCGCCGTTGTGTCCGAAGGTGTCATAGCCCAGGGGGACGCGATAGATCCCTTGTCCGCGTCTGCATAATCTTCTTGACCGCGCGTAGCCACAGTGACGC
>JAPYRQ010000080.1 GCA_029936935.1 Dehalococcoidia bacterium
AACACCCAGCGCATCCAAAAGGGCATCGATACGTCGGCGGCCAACTCTGTGCTCATCAAGCTCAACCAGATTGGCACGCTGACGGAGACGCTGGAGGCCATCGGCATGGCATCGAAAGCTGGCTGGACCAGCGTAATCAGCCATCGGTCAGGTGAGACTGAGGACACGACGATTGCCGACCTGGTAGTGGCGACCAATGCCGGTCAGATCAAGACCGGTGCACCGGCCCGCTCGGAACGGGTGGCCAAGTACAACCGACTTCTACGCATCGCCGAGGAGTTAGGGTCGTCGGCCCAGTACCCAGGCATGAAGGCCTTTAAGCGTTAATTGAATTCAAACACCGTTCATCCTGAGTATGTCGAAGGGCGAACGACATAACGGAACACTAGAACAAAACGGAGGGACATCGTGGCGACAAAGATTGGGATTAACGGGTTCGGCCGCATCGGGCGACAGGTCTTCAAAGCGATTCTGGACAGGCATCCTGGCGAGTTGGAGGTCGTGGCAATCAACGACCTGACTGACCCGGCCACCAACGCCCACCTGCTGAAATACGACACCAACTACGGCCGCTTTCCCGGCACGGTGGAGGTCAACGGGGCAGACCTGGTTGTAAACGGGAAGGCGCTCAAGGTTTTCTCAGAGCGTGACCCAGGCCAGATTCCCTGGGGCGATGTCGGCGTTGAGATCGTCGTTGAATCCACAGGTTTCTTCACTGCGGCCGAAAAGGCATCTGCCCACATCCGCGATACGGTCAAGAAGGTGATTATCTCCGCTCCGGCAACGGGTGAGGACATGACCATTGTTTTGGGCGTCAACGACGACAAGTACGACCGTGCAAAGCACAATGTCCTCTCCAACGCGTCATGCACGACGAACTGCGTTGCGCCGATGGCGAAGATTCTGAACGATACGTTCGGCATCGAGAAGGCGTTGATGTCGACGGTGCACGCATACACCAACGACCAGCGCATCCTCGACACGGTGCACTTGGACCTGCGACGTTCCCGTGCCGCTGCTGAGAACATCATTCCGACGACTACCGGCGCTGCTCGAGCGGTCGGCATCGTGCTGCCGGAGTTGAACGGCAAGATCCACGGGCTGGCCTATCGCGTGCCGGTGTCCACTGGCTCCATCATTGATCTGACGGCGACGTTGAACAAGGACGCCTCTGTGGAGGACATCAACGCGGCGTTTAAGGCTGCTGCCGATGGCCCGATGAAGGGCATCCTGCAGTACTGCGATGAGCCTTTGGTCAGCAGCGACTTCAAGGAAGACCCACACTCTTGCACCTACGATTCTGGCATCACGCTGTCGCTTGGCGGCAACATGGTGAAAGTAATGGGCTGGTATGACAACGAGTGGGGCTACTCCTGTCGCACGTCTGACTTGTGCGCCTTCCTTGCCGAGAAGGGTCTCTAGCCAGGGCAAGGCCCTGAATCCACGTGACCTGACGGTTACTCAAGTTTGTTGGTATGTAGATGAACAGGGATCCCATATGGGATCCCTGTTCTTTTGTGAGGCCAATCTCTCTCGCAACAACGCTCGTATCTGCATTGAGGAGCAGGCTCCTACGTGGTCGCAAGCTGAGCCTGCTACAATGACGCACAATGGCAGACACGAGTACACCGCAGAGCGCACGCCTAGCGCCGCCTAGCTGGACAACAGTCCAGTCCTGGGCAAATAAAGCTGCGTTGCCGTTGCTCCTTCTACTGGCCCTGGCGATGCGACTCTACGGCATCGATTGGGACGGCGGCTTCCTCTTCCACCCTGATGAACGTGCCATCCTGATGAACACCAACGATCTCGCCTGGCCGTCCATCACCAACCTCGGTGTGCTGTTCAACGTCGACGAGAGCCCGCTGAACCCGCGATGGTTCCCCTACGGCAGCTTCCCGCTCTACGTCCTGAAGATCGTGGACACGCTCATATCCCCGTTCAACGACCTTGGCCTGATTGGGCTGAGTCGAGTGGGCCGCACGTTGTCGGCGCTGGCCGATGTCGCCACCATCTACGTTGTCTACCTCCTTGCAAGGAAGCTGTTCGACCGACGAGTAGGCCTGCTGGCGGCGACGTTTACCACGCTGGCAGTCATCCACATCCAGCTCAGTCACTTCTTCGCCGTGGACACCTTCCAGACCCTGTTCGCTGTGACATCCGTGTACTTCATGGTGCGGGTTGCTCTGGAAGGCAAACTTCGATATTCACTATTGGCTGGCGTGTTCGTTGCACTGGCTCTGGCCACCAAAGTAAGCTCCATGCCGTTGCTCGCCCCGCTGGTGATGGCCCACGTGTTCTCAGCCCTTCGGCAAGCTCCAATCGCGTCCATCTCGTCAGTGCGAGTCCCCACAGCCTGGTGGGTTGCCGGCCGTCGGTTGATGTATGCCGGCCTCACCGTGGCTGGCGTCTTCTTCATCGCTGAGCCCTACGCCATCCTGGACTTCGACCGGTTCTGGGCGGACGTCACGGAGCAGAGCGAGATGGTCCGCCGCATCCGCGATTACCCGTACACACGACAGTACGTAGATACCACAGCGTACATCTACCAGATCAAGCAACTCGCATTGTTCGGGCTGGGCCTGCCGCTTGGGTTGGTCGCATGGGTAGGATTGGGTTACGGGTCTGTGACGGCAATCCTGCGACGCAATGTTGCTCTGGGTGTGCCGCTTTTCTTTGTTGTTCCGTCATTCCTCGTAGCCGGGTCCTTTGACGTGAAGTTCCTCCGATACATGCTGCCCATCACGCCGTTCCTGCTCATCCTCGGCTCCGGCATGCTCGTGTCAGGCCTCGATTGGGTACGTGATCGACGCAGCAACCTGGCTCCATGGGCGCTGGCCAGCATCGGTGGAGTGGTCGCCCTCACAGCGTTCTACGCCTTCAGCTACCTCACCATCTACTCGTCGCCACACACGGCTGTTCGAGCGTCGGAGTGGCTCAACGCCAACGCCCCAGAAGGTTCGCTGATTCTGAAGGAGCACTGGGAGGAAGGTCTGCCAGACCTCTGGACGTACGAGCGGCGAGAGTTGCCTATGTACAACCCGGACGGCCGGGAGAAGCTTGAAACCGTGGCGTCCGAGCTTGCCGAGGCGGAGTACCTGACCTTCTACAGCAGTCGCTTGTTCGGCACCATCCCCCGACTGCCTGACGACTACCCCATCCCCTATGCGATGACAAAGGCCTTCTATCCGATGCTGTTCAACGGCGACCTTGGCTACGAGTTTGTTAGAGTTGAGGAGCAGTACCCGTCGTTCCTGGACGTGTCTTTCGTGAATGATGTGTTCGGCCGACCTGGCCTGACGCCTCCTGGCCCGTTGCAGGGAAGCAGCCCCGGCGCCATCAGCATCGATATGGGTTTCGCCGACGAGAGTTTCAGCGTGTACGACCACCCTCAGGTGCTCATTTTCCAGAACACAGGAAGGTTCTCTAGAGGGCGGCTGGCGACGCTACTGGCTTCGGCTCAACAACCTGCAATCGGCTTCGACCTCATGCTGGCACCGGAAGACGAGCGGGCCTCGCAGCAGGCTGGTGGCACAATAAGCGACATCACGCCAAGCAATGGCCTCGGCGCGCGATTCCCTTTGCCCGTCTGGCTCCTGGCGATGCACTTGGGTGCGATTGCCACGTTGCCAATCGGCCTCATGGTGTTTCGAGCGTTGCCTGATCGTGGCTACCTGCTGGCCCGCCCCCTTGGCTTACTGATGCTGGCCTACATTCCGTGGATGCTAGCCAGCCTGAAGTGGATGAGCTTCGGTCGCGGCAGCATCGCGCTAGGGTTCCTGCTGCTCTTCGCCATCTCGGTTTGGCTGACGTACAGGTTCCGCGATGAGCTTTGGGAGTTCGTTCGACAACGATGGCGATTGCTTCTAGGCCAGGAGGTACTGTTCCTCGGCTCGTTCCTCGTCTTCACGGTGATTCGGGCGGCCAACCCTGACCTATGGCACCCCTTCCGCGGCGGCGAGAAGCCGATGGACTTCGCGTATCTGAACGCCGTAGTACGTTCAACGTACATGCCGCCCTTCGATCCGTGGTTCGCCGGAGGGTCGCTCAACTACTATTACTTCGGCCAGTTCATGGTGGCCACCGTCATCAAAGCTACCGGGATACCCACGGCCATCGCCTATAACCTGGCGGTGCCAATGGTGTTCGCACTGGTGGTGGGTGCTGCGTTCTCCCTTGGGTACAACATCGCCGAGGGGGCTCGACGTGCGATCCGGAGCGTACGCACCATACCTGTTTGGAGCCCACTGGTTTCGGGTGGAGTCGCCCTGCTCTTCATGGTGGTGTTCAGCAACCTTGATGGCGGTGTGCAGGTGCTCCAGGGACAGATAGGTAACTTCGATTTCTGGGGCCCCACGCGGATGCTTGCCCCGGACCCTCCCGGGTTTGAGATAACCGAGTTCCCATTCTTCACGTTTCTGTTCGCCGACCTCCATGCACACATGATGGCGATGCCCCTGGGGCTGCTGGCCATCGGTCTATCACTCAACACCGTGTTGCTGTCGCGACGAGGCGCCGGGGGTGCGGCATTCTTCGCCTCTTTGGGTCTGCTATCCCTGACGGTCGGCGCGCTGTGGACCACTAACGCCTGGGACTTCCCCACCTACCTTGGCATCGGAGCGGTGTCCCTGGCCCTCGGCCAGTATCTGCGTGAGCGTAGGGTCGATTTAAAAACGCTGTATAAGGCGACAGGGTTCGTGGCGTTGTTCGCCGTGCTTGCCGTCCTCTTCTGGTTGCCCTACCACCTTCGACTCGAGAACGGTTTCGAGGGCATCGGCCTTACCCCGGTACGGACGAACCTGTGGCAGTACCTTGTGATTCATGGCTTGTTCGTGTTCCTGGTGCTGACATTGCTCATCACTGAACTTCCGCGTGCGCCGTGGGTCTGGTTCAAGAACGCTAGTGAGTCGCAGCGTTGGCAGGTGGCCGCGATGGTTGGCGGAGCCCTGACGTTGGCGTTAGCGTTGGCTCTACTTGGCTACAGCACCATCGTAGCGCTTGGCGGCATGCTCATCGTCGCGTTGGTCCTGTTCGTCCGAAGAACCACGCCCTGGCCCTGGGCCAGAGGAAGCCGCGGCGACCTTCTGGCAAGTGAGTCTGACGGCGCGCCGTTCCACCTGTTGCCGCTGGGTCTACTGGCAACGGCGTTGGCCCTTGGCATCGCAGTGGATATTGTGGTGGTGAAGGGCGACATCGAGCGCATGAACACGGTGTTCAAGTCCTACCTTCAGGCGTGGATATTCCTGTCACTTGCGGGGGCCTATGCCCTCTGGTACCTGGGATTTGTGAAGGACTTCTTCCTGCGCATTAGAATTGCCAAGGGCGTCTGGCTGACGGGATTGGCGCTGCTGGTGGCAAGCTCTGCTGTGTACCCCGTCCTTGGCACCAGAGTCCGACTTGCCGACCGTTTTGACACCAGCACCTTCACGTTGGATGGCACTGCGTTCATGGAGACGGCGTCGTACACGAACGACAAGGGCACCGTGACGTTCAAGTGGGACTTAGAGGCCATCGAGTGGATGCAGGAGAACGTGGAGGGTTCGCCGGTGATCGTGGAGGGGCGGACGCCGTTGTATCGATGGGGTGGTCGCGTATCCATCTACACAGGGCTACCAACGGTCTTGGGTTGGGACTGGCACCAGCGACAGCAACGGTGCGGGCTTGGTCCATGCGATGCTCTGGTGGCCCGCATTGTCGATGTGAACACCATATACGCGTCGGCAAGTGCCAGCGAGGCGATGCAGCTTCTCAATGACTACGATGTGAAGTACGTGTACGTGGGCGAGTTGGAGCACAACTATTACCCCGCTGAAGGCTTGACCAAGTTCCAGGACATGGAGGAGCAGGGGCAGCTTGAGGTGGCCTACCAGAACCAGGAAGTAACGCTATACCAGGTACAAGGCTGAGCCTTGACCCGTATGACCTGATGGATAGCCAACAAGTCGCGTGCTAAACATAGGGTTTCAGGATATTGGCCTTTGGGTTGGTTAAAGGTGAGGAATTGAATTGCCCTCAATGCCGGAAAGCAAAAGGGGCTAAGCCCCACCCTCGACGCAGCGAAACATCTAAGGCGTAATACGGGGGTATGACCCGAAGACCTTGAGGGTGGAAGTCACTTTCCGCACGCTCTCCAGAGCCTCGGCCAATGCAGCGTCCTCCCTGTGTCCCAGCAGGTCCACCAGGAAAACGTACCTGCCCATCTCACGTTTGGTAGGCCTCGACTCGATCTTGGCCATGCTGATGCCGCGTTGGGCAAACTCACCGATGACGCTGTACAGCAGCCCCGGCGTATCGCCTACGAGTGGCCCCTTTGCCTCATCGAAGTCGAAGCATATCGATGTCTTGTCGTCACCGGTAGGTGCGTGGTCTTCTTTCGCCCAAACAACGAACCGAGTGGTGTTTCCGGGTTGGTCCTGGATGTCCGTCGCCAGCACTACCGCTCCGTAGAGATCGCCTGCCCTCTTTGAAGCGATTGCTGCAGCGGGCACATCACTCTTCTGTATCTGTTCAACTGCTGCTGCGGTAGATAGCGATGCAATGGGTTGAGCGTTGGGGTAGCTGTTCTCAAGGTATCGTCGGCACTGCCCCAGAGCTTGAGGGTGGGAGTAGACGGCTTTGATGTCCTCTGACTTGGTACCGGGCTTGATAAGTAGGCAGTGGAGGATAGGAACCATGATCTCTTGCTTGATATGGAGCGTGGCTTCCTGGATAAGCAGGTCAAGGGTATCGACTACCGCGCCTTCCAGGCTGTTTTCGATGGCAGTGACACCCTCATCCACCTCGCCAGAGCGCACCGCGTCGATGACTGCCCTGAACGTGGGGTAGGGGACTCGCACAGCCTCTGAGTCGTAGCGTTCCGTGGCCTCTTCTGTGTATGTTCCGGGGGGAGCCAGGTAACCCAGACGTTTTGGCATGCTAACCCTCCGTACTTAATACTTCCAGCAGGGCCTCCGCCTGGTCGGCAACAGTGACGGCCACAACCTCGTCATGGGTTTCAATGACTGTGTCTCCGCCGAGGGACTTCAGCGATCCGTCCCTGCTGACGATAGCAACGATGTAGGTATCCGGCGGGAGCTTGATGTCGTCCAGCTTTACGCCGACTACACCGGAATTAATAGGGATCTCTATGGCTACAGCCTCTCGGTTTCCGCGTACCGGCAACACGTGCGCCGGGGAGTGTGCCGGAAGTTCCTCTTCGATGGCTGCTAGCAGCAGTTGCGTGCTACTGAGAACCACGTCTACGCCAAGGATATCAAACAGGTTCTCGTCTTCCGGGTTGTTGATCAGCGTGACGGTTTTTGGGACGTTGAACCGGTGCTTGGCTAGTTGGCATGCTGCCAGGTTGTCTTCGTCAGTGCTGGTGGTAGCGATGAGGATGTCTGCTCGCGCAACGCCTGCGGCAGCCTGGATGCTGGGCTCGGAGCCATCGCCTTTGATAGCCACATTTCCGAAATGCTCAATAAGTTCATTCACTCGCTTACTGTCAATATCCACCACAAACACCTCGTGTCCTGCATTGAAGAGCGCACGGGTGAGGTGAAAGCCAACCATTCCGCCACCGACTACAACGATATACATAGCTGGTTAGGGGAGTACCGATTCCAGGATGAGTGCAGAAGTGACTTTGGTGGAGCTGACGGTAGCCAATCCCAGGTGGTTGTACATCTCTTGGCGCTCAGGGTCACCCACGCGGCAAACAACCTTGGGGACGTTGAAGATGTGTTTGGCTTTTTGGGCAGCTAGAGCGTTCCTGTTATCGCGGTTGGAGACGGCTACAAACACGTCTGCTTGATGGATGCCGGCTTCAATGAGCTCTTCTTCAAGAATGCCGTCCGAGACGATGGTCGCGCCTTCAATCTCGCGGAGTTCTTTTGGAAGGGAGAGGAAACTCTCGGCAACGCTGTCTAATACGGTGACGCTGTGCCCCTCTTTCCAGAGAGCCGTTACAATC
>JAPYRQ010000081.1 GCA_029936935.1 Dehalococcoidia bacterium
GATAAAGGCGGTGTCATGGACGCCCGATGCTTCAGGGTTGATGAAGGGGCCTTCCAGGTGGACGCCCAGAACCCGTGCGCCGTCTTTCGTTTGCTCGCTTGCCTCATGGACGGCCCGAACGGCGGCAAGCATCGTCTGGAAGTCGCTGGTGATGACTGTAGGCAGGAACGATGTGCAGCCGTATCGTGCAACGGTGCGGGCCATTTCTTGAACGGCTTCAACAGTGGATTCCTCTGTCAGGAAACGGCCGCCTGCGCCGTTGATCTGCAGGTCGATAAATCCCGGGGAAATCACTCCGCCATGGGCGTCAAGCTCGATGTCGAATGCACCGGCTGAGCGGGCTTGGCTCTGAGGGCCGACGACGACGATCTGCTCACCATCAACAAGCACAACAGCGTCATGGATAAGGCCGTCAGGGGTGTAGGCGTCTCCGCCATGAATGAGCGTTTTCACCAAAGTTACCTTGGGTATGCTGCGTCAAGGATTGCCAGGTCACTGTCTGAGAGTCGCCACCCGGATGCCCCACAATCGTCCTCAACATGCGTTGCCGAATTGGCCTTGGGTATGACCATCACACGGGGCTGTCTGAGGCACCAGTTCAACGCCACCTGGGCCTGCGATTTCCCGGTGTTTGCCGCCACAGTCTCTACCGCCTTGGTGCGGTCCTTGTCACTAAGTTTGCCCAGACCTGTAGCCAGGGGGCTGTAGGCAATGACGGTCACGCCCTGCTCCTGGCAGTACGCGAGCAACGCCGATTCAATAGAGCGATCTATCAGGCTGTACCGAACCTGGTTGGTCACGATTCTGGCATTGGCCAGTGAGTCTTGGGCTTCCTGCATCTGCCCCACGAAGAAGTTGCTGACGCCGATGAATCGGACTTTGCCAGCATCCACCAACGACTCCATCGCGCCCATAGTCTCTGCAATGGGTATCTCGTCGTTGGGCCAGTGGATCTGGTAGAGGTCAATCACGTCGACGTTCAGTTTCTTCAGACTCTGGTCGGCAGCCTTCAGCAGGTCTTTCTCATGGAGGTTTCCCGGCGAGACTTTAGTGGCCAGAAAAACCTTGTCGCGGATACCCTCAAGGGCCTTCCCCACCTCTTCTTCGTTCCTGTAGCCCTCTGCGGTATCTATGAAACCCGCACCCAACTCCACAGCCCGTCGGAAGGGCTCAGCCCCTCCAGTGTATTTCCATGTTCCCAGACCAATGTCCGGAATCTGTACCCCTGAAGTCCCCAGTTCCTGGAAGTCCATGTAGTCTCCACGGTTTGTTATTGGGCTTTAGCGGCCATCACCAAGCATGGGTGGCTGCGGTGGTTCGTCTATCTCAAATGGAGCATCGTCCTCGTTATTGCCCTGACCTAACTCCGACATTGGCGATGCGCTGCCAAGTACTGTCTGTGCCTGCTGTACTCCCGCGGGGGCACTGAGGGCCGGCAGTGTATCGAGCAGCGTACCTTCAAGCACGTTCAACTTTGGCTGAATGTCGGATACGCCGCTGATGAGCTTGCCCAACTCGAACACCGCTCCCCGCATGGTGACCCGAACATCGCTCACGATGCCTGCTCGCTCCGCACCGAACCCGCCCTGGTCGGCACGTGCGGTGGTGGAGTACGCCTCGCCTCGCCACTCAAGACCGACTTCGTACTTCCTACCCTCGAACGCGTACTTGAGCACGAAATAGCCGACGACAAGCGGCAAAAGCGCTATGCCGACGATGCCGGCAGCCCATTTCTTCTTGGCAGCGCCTCCCTTGGACTGGTGGGCGTGGGCAATCAATGCCCCTTCAAACTCCGCAACGTTGCCCAGCGGACCCTGGGTCAACGGGACATCAGCAACCTCAACCGTGAACCCCTGGGCTTCAAAGGTCTGAACGAAGATGTCCGTCATACGACGAGGGTGCCCGGAAGTGCCTTCCCATCGCCACTGGACAGGCCAACTCTCCATCGTTGCTTTAAGTTCTTCAATATCCATAATCTGCCTTCTCAATTATCTCGGGTCGTTTTCCTGTACTTTACGAAACGCCCAAGAACCGCAGACAGTTCCCGGATGCAATCGCCTCTGCGTTCGCCTGGGACAGGCACAGCTCCTCGAATTCCTTGGCCGGCGTGATGTGTCTCATGAAGAACGGGTAGTCAGAACCCACCATGACCTGGCTTACACCCACCATGTCCAACAGATACCGCAGCGTCCTTGAGTCGAAGAACACATCGTCGTAGTAGAGCTTCTTTGCAGTGACAGAAGGAGCTTCTGCTAGAGCCTCTCGCATAGGCGCTCGCACGCTCCAGACGTGCTCCATACGAGGTAAAAGCAGCCCGAACACGCCGCCGCCGTGGCTGAAACAGATTCGAAGGTCCGGGCAATCCTGCAGAAGACCTCCGGTGATGACGCTTGCAGCGGCTAGGCCGCTCTCTATGGGGAACCCAAGGACGTTGTCCAGCACTTCCGGCCCCACCACGCGATCCATGAACGTGGGGTGTTGTGAGTGGACGAAGACCGCAAGGCCCAAACGCTCAACCTCTTTGAAGAACCCTCGGTATTTTGCTGCACCAAGGTTCTCACCGTTCACGTTGCTCAACACTTCCACGCCTTGAAGGCCCATGCTCTTCACTGCGGAAAGCTCCTTTGCCGCAAGGTCAGGGTCCTGCAACGGCACAGCCCCAAGGCCATAGAACTTGTCCGGTGATTCTGAGATCATCCTGGCGATGGTCTCGTTCAAGTGTTTCCCAAGCTCCAGGCAATCGGTGGGTGACATGTTGTAGGCCAGCAACTCCGGCATAGGCGATAACACTTGTTGGTCTGTGCCTTCACTCGGCATGTCGCCAAGCCGACGCGGTACGCTCCAGCATCGATCTACTACCGTACGGAAGTTCCGCCCGGAAATCATGACGTTGGCCTCGCCAGGCGCAATGTGATCCATATACGGCCAAGCGTCACCGGCAACCCTTCCACCCAGGGCAGGGAAATGCTCCGGCACAATGTGGGTGTGAACATCTATGACCATGGATATCCATCCTTCTTTTTTTGCGTCTGAGAGTGGCCTGCAGGCCAGAGGGGTCGGTGTTTGCTAGCACGGCTTTAGTCTCCTCGCCGCAGCGACACATGCCAGGGGTATTATGAATGCCGACACCCCGAAGGGAAAGCACCAAACCCGGGAGGAACCATGGACATTCAGGTCGGGCAGAAAGCCCAACGGACAATGACCATCACTAAGGAGACGGTAGAGGCCTATGCGGCAGTCACCGGCGACTACAATCCTCTCCACTTCGATATCGAGTTCACCAGCAAGACACGGTTTGAGCGACTCATGGCTCAGGGCGGCATCACCACCGGGCTGCTGCATGCGCTTGTGGTAATGGACATGCCCGGCCCGGGGACGGTCTTCGCCAGCCAGACTTGGACGTTCCCGAAACCCGTGTACATCGGCGATACCATCCAGGCGGAGGCGACTGTGAAGTCGATACTCCGTCGATTACCCATGGCTGACCTTGAGTTCCGCGTCGTCAACCAAGACGGGAAAGAAGTGCTGACCGGCGAGGCCACAATCTACCAGGCCACACCGCTTGCGTGATGGACAGCGTAGACAGTAAGCACGGTTGTTGATATCGTACCCGTACGTAAAAACACCTAATCAGGGGAGATATATGGAAACCGTAGCTCTTGGGTCCACAGGCATTCAGGTAACACGCCTCGGCATCGGCCTATCAGAAATTGGGTCTACACCCCTAGAGGTCTCCGCGGTGGAGAAGCTGCTTAATACCGGCTTGGACGCAGGCATCAATTTTCTGGACACAGCGGCATGCTACGGTAACAGCGAAGAGCTTGTTGGCATGACCGTGTCCCATCGACGAAGCGAGTACACTCTGGCATCCAAGTGTGGCCACGCCGCCGGCGGCTACGAAGGTGAAGCGTGGACGCCCAAGCTGATCACCGACAGCATCGACCGCAGCCTGACCAGAATGAAGACGGATTATATAGACCTCATGCAGTTCCACTCATGCAAGATCGATGTCCTTGAGCAGGAGGATGTCATCAATGCACTAATTGCTGCCAGAGACGCAGGGAAAGTGCGCTTCATCGGCTACAGCGGCGATAACGAGCACGCACAATGGGCTGTCGACAGTGGCATCTTTGCAACCCTGCAAACAAGCTTCAGCATGGTGGATCAGAAGGCGCGAGACGGGCTACTTGCCGCGGCAGAAGCCAAGGGCATGGGGGTCATCATCAAGCGCCCCATCGGCAACGTCGTGTGGGGCAAGGCCAGTGTTGCTTCCACCTACCACCAGAAGTATCTGGAGCGCGCCCAGGCCATGTCAGCCATAGGGCCGGTTATAGGAGAAGAAGACCCCATCAAGATGGCAATGGGTTTCACTTTTGCTCACAACCAGGTGGACACCGCAATCGTGGGGACGACGAACCCTGAACACCTGCTATCCAACATCGCAATGCTGGATAAGGGCGTGGAGTTGGCGTCAGAAACGATGGGCACACTCATCAAGCGCTTTGACGATTTGGGCGCAGAGTGGCAGCAGCTAACCTAGTTGAGCAGGAGCGTCACGCCGAGCCGACCGCCACGGCAACCATGTGGCGCTCCAGTTTCTTCCCCAGGGCTTCCGCGACTTCAAGCCGGTTCTGGTCGCCGGAACTCACCACGTAGACCACGCCCAGCAACCGGCCAAGTCGGAAGTCCAGCACTGAAGAGGACACAAGACCCTTCGGCCCCTGCTGCATAGCCCTGACACCCACAGCCTCATCGTGGAACTTCCCTTCAAGCACAATCTCATCCACCGAAACCAGGCGATGCTCAGGCCCCAGGTCCTCGCCCACTTTGGCTTTGAATTCTTCAAGGAACACCTCGGTCATCCAGTTGGACACCGCGTCCGGGCTGTCCATCAGGTGCACCACTGTGGCAACCGCAAGATCAGATCCATTCTGCAACATCGACTCCTCAATCGTGGTAACCCACTCACGTTGGAAGCCGGTTATGCGGCCCAGAGCCCTTAGCTCCTCTGCCGTGTGGCCGGATAGAGGAAAATCGGCCATAGATTCGTTGGTGAGCTCGCCTTCGCGCACAACTTCAAACTCGCTGAAGTCCTGCGGAAGGTGCTGTTTGGCAAGGGCCATCCATTGAAGGTCAGTATCGGCGATGCTGTAGGTTGCGCGTGTCAACGCATCTTGCACTGTGGGCTTCACCTCATGCTTTGTGAAATTGCTTCAATACTACCTGGTAGGAATATGGAGTCTCAACGGGTTTTTGAGGCATTTTCACTTCGGAATTAACCAAAAGAAAGAGGCGTCCCTTAAAGGAGACGCCTCTTTTGAATCCAGACTAGCAGGACTTCCTACGAATCCCCCACCCGGTTTGGCGGGAGTGCGAGGGAGTCGAACCCACCCGCCCCGTACACGAGGCGCAACGGAGTTGAAGTCCGCAAGAGCCACCGGGCCCCATCCACTCCCATAACCAGGGTAAGTGTTACGACCTAGGAAGCGGTTTCTAGAGCACTGTCCAACCGACGCTTGAGCTGTGCCTTCGGCATGGCTCCAACGATCTGGTCGATGGGTTGTCCATCCTTGAACACGATGAGTGTCGGGATGCTGCGGATCCCCAGATGTGTGGGTACGTGGGAATTGGCGTCAACGTCCACCTTCATGAACTTGACCTTGCCATCGTACTCGTCTGAGAGCTCATCTACGATTGGGGCGATCATTTTGCAGGGCTGACACCAGTCTGCCCAAAAGTCCACCAGAACCGGTAGTTCTGATTTTAGAACCTCTTCTTCAAATGTCGCGTCTGTTACTGCTTCGGGCTTAGCCATTAAGAGAACCTCCATGAATTTTTTGGCTGGTGCGTTGAGAGAGTCATCCTCCCCGTTTGCCACACTTATTTATAAGATGCCGGAACTGCGTGAGAGATGCACGCGCATGTCCTAGGCCACGTGGCCCATAGTGTAGCGATGCGACCTCAAGTACGCAACCAGGACTTGTCAGGGGCCGAAATTGGCCGCCAAAAGACCGCTTTCTACCGGGGCAGTCCTTGGAGCAGGTTGATTTACTGGCATTGATACTTACGGCATGAGGCAGCGATTCCAATCCATTCAAGAAGGCTCCGTCTATTACTGGGACAGGCGTTTATTCCACCTGAGTGCAGCTTCTGTCATCCCCCTGCTTGGCCTTGCTATTGGCTACGAATATGTCCTTGGTATGGCAATCATGGCCACTGTGGTTCTGGTGGGTGGAGAGATGGCCCGGTTCCTCATACCCGGGGTGAATGCGTGGTTCATTGAGTGGCTTGGCATGCTGCTGAAGCCAGGGGAAAAGCAACGGATCACTGCAGCTACATACCTTGCCGTGACATCGCTGGGGCTGTTGCTTCTTTTCGGTTTGGAAATCGCTTCCCTTGCGCTGCTGTTCCTCGCATTAGGAGACCCCGTAGCCGGTCTTATTGGGAAGCGGTTTGGGCGACTGCGATGGAACGTCTGGTTCTCAACCGGCATAGCGGGAGCATCCGGCAAAAGTGTAGAGGGTGCAATCGCGTTTTGGACGGCAAGCCTTAGCATCGCAACGTTGCTCTGGACCAAGGACATCTACTTCACGTTGTGGCCGGCAGCAATCGGAGCGGCCGTCGCTGCGATCGTTGAATTCCTACCGATCCCCCTTGAGGACAACGCCACCGTTCCCCTTGCCAGCGCACTAGTTATGTGGGTATTGTGGGTCAATTAGTCGACATAATTCACGGCATCGCTTCACTTTTTAGCCATTAACTAACCGCACACGATACCTATCGGGAAGACCCAAAATCCCATAGGAAACGACCTTGACCCTCTTTACCCCCACTGCTACACTGGCCGTGCTCCTGGGTGGGCATAGGGAATAGACATGGTTATCATAGGGTTGACGGGGGGGATAGGTACCGGGAAAAGCACAGTCTCTCGCGTACTCGCGGGGGCGGGCGCTGCTATTATTGACGCGGCATTGGTTGGCCATGAAGTCTACAAGCCGGGCACGCCTACATGGACAGCGGTATCCCAGACCTTCGGCCCAGACCTTCTCCTTCCAGACAACCAGATAAACAGGAAGAAACTCGGCGATATTGTTTTCAACGACCCTGAAGCAATGGCACAACTTAATGCCATCATGCGCCCGGCGATGAAAACGGTGCTCATCGAGAGGCTGAAGGATGCGTCAGACCGAGGAGACCAAGTGGCTGTTCTGGACTCTGCGACGCTGATCGAGGCTGGTTGGACATCGTTGGTAGACGAGGTTTGGCTGGTCACAGCAACCAGAGAGACGGTGACCCAACGACTGCGCGAGCGAAACGGCCTATCGGATGAAGCCATCGACGCGAGGGTTGCATCGCAGCTCACCGATGAGGAGCGGATGGAACACGCAGACCAGGTCATCCAGAACAACGGGAGTTTAGACGAACTTACAGCAACGGTTGAAGCCCTGTGGGCACAACGAATTGAAGCAAAGGTGAGAAACAATGGTGCAGCCTAAAGGACCCGGATTCCAGACCCTACAAATTGAAGAATACGTGGTTGCAGAAGAGCCGTTCTACGTACCAGCATCCAACGAGATTGAGCTCTTTGAAGCCGCTTACCAGCAACAGATTCCTGTGCTGCTCAAGGGCCCCACGGGTTGTGGTAAGACCAGGTTCGTTGAACACATGGCCTACCGACTCAGCCAACCATCCTCTGTGCGCCAAAAGGGCAGCTCTTCAACACCCGAGCCAGTTCCGCTGGTGACTGTTGCCTGCCATGAGGACCTGACCGCCAGTGACCTGGTTGGACGATACCTGATTGATGCAGACGGCACCAAGTGGATTGATGGTCCGCTCACAAGGGCAGTAAAAGTAGGCGCCATCTGCTATCTGGACGAGATTGTTGAGACCAGGAAAGACACCACGGTGTTGATTCACCCGCTCAC
>JAPYRQ010000006.1:0-34608 GCA_029936935.1 Dehalococcoidia bacterium
ATCACCCTCGAAGTCTGCATTGCGAGGCGTGCCTGCTGCGAGTAACGAGAGGTTACCGCCAGCCGACGCTCCACCCAACACGATGCGATCGGGGTCGATACCCAAATCCTTGGCGTTGGCGCGTGCCCAGCGAATGAACGCCTTGCCGTCTTGTATCTGAGCGGGCCAGGGAGCGTCTTCCATCACGCGGTACTCTGTGGCGATGAAGACGTAGCCCTTCTCCGCCATCCTGTGGGCGTAACGGTCATGCAGACCGGCTTTGTTTGCGATGCGGAAACCGCCGCCGGGCAAAAACACGATCCCCAGACCATTGGCGTTCTCCCCGGGATAGAAAATGTCCACCTTTAGGTCTCGACCTCCAACGGTTGTGGCTACCACATCTGTTTCTATTCTGATATTCGGCACGGCTTCCCCTCCTGTGTTTCTTGAGTTGCTTGATTTGGCGTCGATTATACATCGCTCGTGCAACCTTGGTCGGTTGTGCCTGCATTGTACGTAGTAGAATCAGACGCAGTATAGTTCGATTCATGAAAGGGCGTGATGACCGCATTCATCGTGCGAAGACTCCTCTGGTTGCCAGTCCTCCTGGTAATTGTGAGCTTCGTCACCTTTGTGCTCGGCTTCTACGGCCCGGGCGACCCCGCTGAAGTGCGCCTTGGTACCCGTGCAACCCCGGAAGCGGTGGAGCGAGTGAGGGAGCAGCTAGGCCTGGATCGAAACTTCTTTGTGCAATACGGCTCATACGTATGGGACTTCGTCCGCGGCGATCTGGGTGACAGCTACATCTTTCAGGGCAGAAGTGTCCGTGAACTGGTCATGCCCAAAGTCTGGATATCCGCACAGCTTGGCTTTGCAGCCATGCTCATCAGCGTAGGCGTGGGGATACCGCTTGGATTGATAACTGCTTACAAACAGGGGACGTGGTTGGACACGACTCTGGTAAGCCTCTCCCTTCTGTTTCTCTCCACTCCCGTATTCATCTCTGCACCGTTCCTCATACTTTTCTTTGCTGTGAACCTGGGTTTCTTCCCGGTTTCGGGCTGGGACGGCTTCTTCAGTACCAGCTTGATAATGCCTGCGCTTGTAATGGGGACTCCGGGCATTGCTGGCATGACGCGATTGACCAGAGCTAGTGCGGTAGACGTGCTGAGCCAGGATTACATACGCACCGCACGAGCCAAGGGTCTGTCAGAAGTGACCGTTCAAGCTAGGCACGTGCTGCAAAACGCCCTGATGCCCGTTGTAACCATCCTTGGGTTGAGCCTTGCCGGCCTGGTAGAAGGGGCTTTCATCACTGAGACCATCTTCGGTATCCCGGGCATCGGCAGGTTGGCAGTCGATTCAATATTCAGTCGAGATTACCCTGTAATCATGGCCCTTGTAATCATTGTGGCAACGGCCTTTGTGCTGGCCAACCTACTCGTCGACCTGTTGTACGGCTTCCTGGACCCACGTACCAGGCAGAGTGTGGGCGGCTATGGTGGACGCTGAATTGAATAGTAATGTTGCTTCAGAAACTGCCGACCTTCAAAGCCAATCGATGGAAAAATCCCGGGGGCTTTGGGCCCAGGCTGCCTTGCAACTGCTACATCGTCCCAAAGCGATATTTGGCATAACCGTCATCCTGCTGCTGTACGGCGGCGGCATCCTAGCGCCATGGCTGGCCCCCCAGGGTTACAACGAGCAGGATTTGTTCGCTGTACGCCAGGGCCCCAGCGCCGCTCACTGGCTGGGTACGGACTTTGTGGGCCGGGACGTGCTGAGTCGCACCATTTTTAGCCTCCGCACCAACCTAATCATTACAGCGGCATCCGTAGCTACGGGAGCCCTCGCCATCGGCGTAACGTTGGGACTGGTGTCCGGCTACATCGGCGGTAAAGTAGACACACTCATCATGCGAATCGGTGAGGTGTTCCTCGCCTTCCCCGGGTTACTGCTAGTAATCTTGCTTGCTGCGACGCTGAAACCCCGGGTGCTCGACTGGGTAAGAAGCTTTGAGGACGCAACCGGGATCGATGGGTTGGTGCAATGGGGCGTAGCTGACTACCTTGTAATCTTTGGGGCGCTGGCCGCGTTCAGCTGGGTTGGAGTCGCCAGGTTGGTTCGAGGTCAGGTCATCACGTTGAAAGCCACAGCCTTCGTAGAAGCGACACAGGTCATGGGGGCTTCTACGTGGAGAGTAATGTTCCACCACCTTCTGCCCAACGCACTGCCGCCGGTGATTGTTGTAGTCACAATGGGGATGGGGGCCATTGCCGGAGCCGAAGTGGTGCTGAGTTGGCTCGGCATCGGTATCCAGCCGCCCGTGCCCAGCTTGGGTAGCATGATCCGTGAGGGTCAGGACGTGTCTGTCCTCCGTAACGCATCTCACCTTATCCTGCCGCCAATCGTGGTGGTGGGACTGCTTATCTTCGCCTGGAACCTTCTTGGCGACGCCCTCAACGATGTCCTCAACCCCAGGCAAGGCTGAGCCTTGACCGAATGCCTGCGGCTACCTAACCAGGGCTTGGCCCTGGATCCATATGACCTGACGGTTACCTATGAGGGGTGCACTTCATCTATGGGTGGTTTGAGGTTCTGCTTTACCTGTCTCAGGAAGCATCGCACCCGCTACCATCAGACTCCAGGCCAACACTGAGAAGAGGGCCAATCCGGGTATATAGCTTCCCAAAAGGTCAGTAGTAACACCGACTGTCAGCGGGGAGATCATGGTGAAGATGCTACCCATACTCATCAATGTTCCAAATGTGACCGCGACGCTGTTGGCATCGGCACCGGGCAACTCCATCGGAATGGTGAGCAGGGTAGGGACGTAGAACCAGGCTGCGGCGCCCAGTACCACAACAGCCACCACGACCAATGGTGTGTCTGCAAGGAGAAAACTTCCAAAGCCCGCAAACCCTACTATGACCCCAGGTACGATGAGCATCGGTCGTCTGCGGCGTATTCGCAGTACCAGCAGGCTAGCCGCAACCAGGGAGATGGCTCCTGCCAATGACAGGAGCCCCATCAGCGATCCAGCTTCAGACAGAGACATTCCGTGCACTTCATGGTAGTAGGTGGGCAACCAGGCCACGGCAGCGGTCAGCAAGGCGTATGGCCCGGCATCTGCCGCCGCAATGAGCAGGGTGTTTCGAGATCGGACGATACGCAGCGTGCTTTTGAACGTGAGGTGCCCTACCAACTGAACGGAGGCCTGTGCCCTTTGGCCCAGGGCTATCCAGAAGAATGCGCCTAGCAGGGGTACTCCCCCGAATATGCTGAGTGCAGCCTTCCACCCTACCGCTTCCGATATGGGTGCTATGGCAAATGACGAGATCGCCATGCCGAGGGTGAGAGCCGCAACAAACAGCCCGTTCATGACGGGAAGCTCCTTGGGGCGGAACCAATGCATCGCCAGAGGCCCAAACGAGGGGAACACCAGAGCCAACCCAATCCCATAGATAACCCTGGTAATGACCAACAGAGGGAAATTCACTGCGAGGAAGCTCAATATCGGGGTAGACCCTAATACCGCTCCAAGGAAGATGAGCTTCCTGGGTCCGATCCTGCTCACCAGCATGCTTCCGGGTATGGCGAGCAAGAGATGCGTGAGCGGTATCAGTCCGACCAATAGGCTGGCAGTCCCTCGATTGATGCTGTAGTCGTCCATGATCAGGGTCGTCACTGGCGACACCGCGAACATGCTCATGCCAAGGGAAAAGCTGATCCACATGACCATTCCAGCAACGACGAAGCGAAACGAACTGGAGCGATGGTCCTCTGTAGATACAGACGCAGACTGGATTTCAGCAGTCACTACGAGGCTACTTGCATCGGCTAACGTGCGCCCGGGACTATGAGCCTGGAGGTCACTTCCGTGGGCGTGATGACCATGAGCTGTCGCTGCTGTTCTTCCAGCATCGTGGAGAAGTCCTCGCGAAGGTTGGTAGAGAAAAGGGAGAAGATGCGGCGCGTGCGAGGCTCCAATTCCTCCTCGGAGATGATGGCAGTACCCTGGACCTGCACGTAGTTGAACGGCGGTTCCTCGTGTAGGGCGCACAGGGTGACTCGTGCGTCTCGCAACACATGGGCCGTCTTTGAGCGCGTCTTGGTGATGGAAACGTAGAGCTTTCCTTCGTCGTAAAAGTAGTAAACCGGTGTGGCGAAGGGCGAGCCGCTCTTGCGAAGGGTGCTGATGGTACAGAATCTATGGTCTTTCAGGAACTGTTCTTCTTCCGGTGTCATGGCTAGCTCCTCTGATGCACACCCTTCGACGGGCTCAGGATGGCTCTCTCTATATCTGTTGGAGACTGACCTGCGGGTCATGGGGTCTTTAGTCTCCTCGCCGAAGCGACACGTGTAGCTGGCGAGCCCTGCTAGACCTTGAGGTTGAAGCAGCGGGCCGGGTTATTCCACAGCAGTTGCTTCATGAAATCCGGCGTTACGCCTTCCACGCTGGTCAAGATGTCCAGGCCGCGTGGAAAGTCCATCATCGCGTCACGGTGAGGGTAGTCCGATGCCCACATGGTCACGGTGTTGCCAAGGGAACGCTGGATGGCTGGCAACGCTTCTTCGCCTGCCTCGCAGGACACAAACCCCTGGCCTCGCCGGAAGTACTCTGAAGGCTTCTCTTTGCCGCCGTACCCCTCGCTCAACATCGGGTTATCAACCTGGGCGTCGAGTCGCTCAAGCCAGTGGGGTAGCCAGCCCGCGCCCGACTCCAGGAAGGAGACGGTCAGCTTGGGGAACCTATCAAAGACGCCGCCGCTGGACATAGCCAGGCTGGCCGCCATCTGCTCCATGGGGTGGCATGCCGCGTGGTGGGCAAAGCTGGTGTTAATGCGCTTCTCAGGGAACCATGGCAGGCGGTTCTGGATGCCCTCATGAACGGAGATATTGACGCCGTGCTCTTCCGCGATGGCGTAGATGGGGTCGTAGGCGCGGGCAGACATGAGCCTGCCCATATGAGGGTTGGGACGCCAGAAGATTCCGACCATTCCCAGCTCCGTTGCGCAGCGCTTCAGCTCCTGGGCAGCCAGTTCAATGTTCTGGAGGGGCAACAGACACACGCCTTTGAGTCGATCTGGATTGTAAGACATGAAATCATAGAGCCAGTTGTTGTATGCGCGACACATGGCTGCGGAAAGCTCCGGATCAAGGTCGTCTCCCCAGGTGGCGTACAGGCCGATGCCGGTAAAGCAAACGGCGATGTCCACGCCCTCTTTGTCCATGTCTTCCACGTACGCCTGAGGTTCAAAGTTGTGGATCATGCCGTGCTTGAACTTCTTACGCCAGATGGGGTCCTGAGCCATGCCGGTCCCGGGCGAACCCAGCGTGTCATCGTTCTGGAGCTTGCCGCCGATGCGCGTGGCGAGGGTGAACCTACCGCCCATCTGTACGTTGTAATGTTGAAATTTGGGATCGAGGTACTTCTCCCACATATCGATGGGCTCTACAACGTGGCGATCGCAGTCAATGGTCTTGAAACCTGCCCTCATAGCATGCTCCTCGTACGATTCAAATGGCTCGGTTGAAGATAAGGCGCACCCTACCCACTGTCAAGGAGGGTTTAACCCTCCACCCAAGTGCCTGCGGTTACCTAACAAGAGTGTACTAGGAGCGACGTTTGCCATACGCCAGCAGGCCGATAAGCAGCAACGCGGCTGGCCCCGCAAGGTCGATTGGCGCATGGCTGGCTCCGCGTCCGCATCCGCCGCTGCTAGAGGAGGTGGGTGAAGGCAGGGGTGGGTCTACGAACTGTGGCGACTGCGACTCTGGAACAGGTGTCGCGACGCCAAAGGGGACGAGAGTAGCCCGGGGGATGGCTGTTGGAAGGGCTGAGCGACTCGGTGTGGCCTGCAACGCTGGTGCGTTGATGCTGACTCGCCATTCGGCCTCCAACCCAGTGCGATCGAAGCCATAGGCCGCTGTGAGCGCATCGTCGATGCCCATGGCCGCCCTCATACCTTCGAGGAGCTTTTGCAACGAGGCTGCACCGTATGTATCTACCATATAGGCCACAACGCTCCGGGCTTCGCCGTACATCAGGATGACATCCTCTGGCTTCCCGGGCACGGTGGTCAGCGACGTTAGGGGCAGCAGCGTGCCCTCGGACAGTCGGAAGTCCAACGCGCGGTCGTAGCTGCCGCTGGGATCCACGTTGCCGTACTCCGCCAGGCCCTCGTTGAGCCATGCGGGTACGATGCGAGACAGGTTGCCCGTGGCGTGCCGAACCAGGAAGTGGACGGTCTCATGGGAGGTGACGCCTTCAACCCTTGGCGTGCTGCCCAACACCAGGATCACGCCGGTATCGCCGAAGGACACGCCCTCCGTTACCAAAGACTCTTCCTGCACGGCGCTGGTGGTCGGCAGGGCGACACGCATCTCGGTGACACCGTTGTACATAGTCATACGTATGGGGCCAGTGTCAGAAACGCCCATCAACTCGCCCATAGTGGTCAGCGCTGTCTGAGCGGCGTCCAGCACCCGTAGGGCGCGGTCACGTTGAGAACCGTGGTAGTAGATGTAGCCACCCGGGGAATCCAGGCGCTCCCACTGGAACCTTGGGTCTAAGAGGATGAAGCGTTGCGGATCGGTCTCCGTGAGTACGCCGTCCTCGTCAGTGATCTCCAATGAGTACGCGATCTCTGCGCCGGGTGGGATGTAGCGTGCGTTAGTATCGGTTCTGAGGAGAAACTCGGATTCCAACTGAGTAGTGGGCTCGAACTCAAGTCGTCCGTTGCGTGTCGCACGTTCACCGAGGACCTGATAGCGCACTCGAACATCGACGATGTTTCGGGATGATGACACCGAGATATCGAAGCGGATGCCGTCCGGGAAGTCGCTGTGTACGGTGGTAGTGACGAGGGTATCGCTGACCCCAGCACCTTCCTGCGCATAGGCAACACTGGAGGACAACAGGAGTAGGAGAATGGCGGAAACCACCAGAAGGAGTCCGTTCCGGCCATAGGACAGGGGAAAGGTCATGCTGCGGATTCCCTACTAGCTGCCAACGGCGCTTGTGGGCCCGGTGGCAGCCTCTTCCGGTCTGGAGACGGCGTGGCCCTCAAGCAAGTCTTCCTGCCCAACGGCACTGAGAACCCGCTCCAGCAGCGTAGCCTCCGGCACAGCTCCCAATACTTCAACAACACCGTTGATGATGGTCTTGGGCACCGCTTGAACACGATGCAGTTGGGAGAGATGAGGGAATTCCTGAGCCTCTACCACCTCTGCATGCACCATGGTGGTCTCCATTGCCATTGCGTGGGCCAACCTGGCCACGGTAGGGCAATGGGGTCAGCCAGGGGTCACAAAAACCTGTATGTGGACTTCTGTCTCCAGCTTGCGTAAGGCCTTGCGCGTAGTCAGTTGCAGCGGGCTGACTCCCCGCGATGCTGCAACGATGTCCTCAATGAGAGTCAGTATCTCAAAGCCCGCGGGGATACCGTAGAACAGGAGGTTTGAAGGCTCGTCTCCTTCTGCCTGAAGGGTGATGCAGGGGATGCGGTCTATGCCCCTTTCCTGGGTCTCCGCAGCCTCTGTGTAGAAGTCTTTGATTTCCAGTGTGATGTGAGAAGACATCTCCGTCATCTCTGTGAGGAGTTCTTCTGTCTGGGGACAGGTCTGACACTCTCTGCCAGGGAGAACCAGTCCGCCAATTGAACGAACAGTGTGAAGCGTGAGTGTTACGTCTCGCTTTAAGTCCTTTTTGAAACGGGTCTCAAGGGTTTTCCTGTCCTGGTCTGAAAGGATGGGCATGCTTCTCCTTGGTGTTAAGCCTCGTCTTCCTCTTCCGGAGGTTCAGTCTCTGCCGCTTCGGTTGCAACCATCTCTATTGTAGGCTCGGCCGCTGCCCGTATTTCTTGCTCGATCAAATCGGCAGTTTCCCGGTGGTCACGCAAGAACTCTTTGGCGGCTTCTCTGCCCTGGCCAAGTCGGAGGTCTCCGTAGGAATAGAACGAACCGCTCTTCTTCACGATGTCCTGGACTACCCCTAAGTCTACCAGGTCACCCTCTTTGGAGATGCCGTGGTTGAACATGATATCAAACTCGGCGACACGGAAGGGTGGTGCGACCTTGTTCTTCACCACTCTGGCCCGAACACGGTTGCCAAGCACTTCCGTGCCGTGCTTGATGCCCTCGATGCGGCGGATATCGATGCGAACTGAGGAGTAGAACTTGAGGGCTCGACCACCAGGAGTCGTCTCCGGGTTGCCGAACACAACGCCAATCTTCTCACGGAGCTGGTTTATGAAGATGACCACGGTGTGTGACTTGCTGATGGATGCCGTCAGCTTACGCAACGCCTGGGACATCAATCGAGCTTGGAGGCCCATGTGAGTATCGCCCATGTCGCCTTCCATCTCGGCCTTGGGCACTAGAGCTGCAACGCTATCGATGACGATGATGTCTACCGCGCCGCTGCGTACCAGGTAATCCGTGATCTCTAACGCCTGTTCAGCAAAATCTGGTTGGGAAATGAGTAGCTCTTCAACGTCTACACCAATGCGCGCGGCGTACCCCGGGTCCAAAGCGTGCTCAGCATCGATGAACGCTGCTGTGCCGCCAAGTCGCTGAGCCTCTGCAACCATGTGCAGAGTCAGGGTTGTTTTGCCGCCTGCTTCAGCGCCGAATACCTCGATGATCCGGCCACGGGGGACACCGCCCACGCCCAACGCCAGGTCAAGGGAGAGGGAGCCGGTAGGAATGGCTTCCCGTTCCATGGAAGCGGCCTTTTCGCCCAGCTTCATGATGGAACCCTTGCCGAACTGGCGGTCGATATGGCTCATGGCCATCTCAAGGGCCTTTTCCTTGTCGGTCAATGCCTTGTCAGTATTTTCGGCTTTGTCAGCTTTTGGCGCCTTGTCAGTCGTCGTCATGTGTGCCTCTCTATTTAGAACATCTGTTTTAACCTAACGTTGTGCAATAGTACCATAGGTGTATACCCCTCTCAAGGGGAAATTTGTCGAGTTCTCACGCGTTGACAGCGCCGCCTGTCATCCATACACTCGCTGAGGCTTAATCAAAGCTGAATTTGATGTACTTTATGGAGAATACCCATGCAAGCCGTCGCCAATCCACGAACGCTCATCGATGTCCTTGTTCCGCAATTCAAAGCCGATGACCGCACCTATGCAATCGCCAGGAACATCGTGCTCATGGTTGGGTTTGCGTGGTTTGTGGCGCTGTTCGCCCAGATTGCTATGCGCCTCCCCTGGACAACGGTGCCCATAACGGGCCAGACGTTTGCCGTGTTGGTGACGGGCGGTGCCCTGGGTATGCGACGTGGAGCAGGCTCCATGGCTATCTACATGCTGATGGGCATCACCTTCCTCCCGGTATTCGCTCCCGGGTCAGGGGTGACGGAAGGGGCATGGGATGTGCACTTCATCCTGCCCTGGGAAGGCTCACACAGCTCCATCCTGGACATCACCAGCGGCGGCTACATTGTGGGGTTCATCCTGGCAGCAGGCCTGGTTGGGTATATGGCTGAGCGAGGGTGGGATCGCAAACAGTGGGTACACCTGAGCATGTTCCTTGGTAACGCTGCTATCTACGTTCCCGGGCTGCTGTGGTTGGGCTATCTCATTGCAACCGATTGGATCCATCCTGCCGCAGGCAAACCGCTTGGCGACCTCATATCCGGATCGAACACGCTGGATAAGACGCTGGTGGGCGGGCTATACCCGTTCATCGTCGGCGATATGATGAAGCTGTTCCTGGCATCGCTGACGCTGCCGGCTGCATGGGCCTTGGTATCGAAGTTCAAACGCCCCCGCTGAGTGGGGGACCCACATGCCTGCGGTTACCCAACAGTGGCATAAGCTCCTAAGATATGGGGCCGCCAACTTTGGACCCATAAGCCTGCGGTTACCTAACTAACGCGGGTTGGAGCATGTCCTTCGACAGGCTCAGGATGAACGGTTAGTTGGCTATTCCACTAGGGAGAAAAAGGTCATTGGATAACGTCACACTTGAAGGTCATCACGTATTACTTGAGCCCCTCTCCTTAGAGCACGTTCCGCAACTGCTTGAAGCTGCAACTCAGTCACGAGATACGTACTTACTCACCAACGTTCCACAGAATCTGCCAGCCATGTTTGAGTACGTAGATACCGCACTTACCGGCAAGGAAAGCGATACGATCTACCCTTTTACCACACTAGACCGCAAGTCTGGTCGCGTTATCGGCTCAACGCGCTTTGGGGACATTCAGTTCTGGAATTGGCCCCAAGGAAGTATTCATCAACGGGGTGAGCATCTACCGGACGCGGTGGAAATTGGTTGGACGTGGCTTGCGCCCGATGCCCAGCGGACCGGCGTGAATACCGAGGCAAAACTTCTGATGATGACCCTTGCGTTTGAATCATGGAACGTCCACAGAGTCTGTCTGAGAACTGACTCACGCAATGAACGTTCACGCAATGCTATCGAGCGGCTGGGGGCGCAGTTCGATGGTGTCAAACGTGCAGACTACCCTGCATTTGATGGCGAAATTCGAGATACGGCCATCTATTCGATTCTAGATTCCGAGTGGCCCGACGTTAAGAACGGACTGGCCCAACGCTTGCGCCTTTAGCCCCGGGTCTAGACCTTCACGCTAGCTGCTTCCTTGGCTGCCGCAGCAATAATCTCCAGAGCCTCTTCTACGTCTTCACCGTTGATGCCCCAGTGGGTCACCATGCGGAAACGGGGCGCAGCGCCGGATATCTTCAGTCCGCGTTCGTTCACCTTCGCAAGGAACTCTGCTCCAGAGCCTCCCTGCCACTCGAAGAAGACGATATTCGTCTGAATCGATGCAGGATCGATTGCGATGCCAGGTATCCCTGCCAAACCCTTCGCAAGTCGCTGTGCGTTCTCATGATCCTCAGCCAACCGGGGCACCATCTGCTCAAGCCCAACGATGCCCGCTGCTGCTAGCACGCCGACCTGTCGCATGCCGCCGCCCAGCGTCTTGCGCCACTTGCGAGCACGCTCGATGAACTCGAACGAGCCGCAGAGGGCTGAGCCTATGGGGGCGCTGAGACCCTTGGAGAAGCAGAAACTGACTGAGTCTACCTCTGCAGTTAAGTCACTCGCGGGTACACCCAGCGCAACAGCCGAGTTGAATATCCTTGCTCCATCCAGATGGACGGGTAGGCCGTGATTGTGGGCAACGTCTGCTACAACCTTGGTATCAGCAGCCGTCAGCACTGCGCCGTTGCACCGGTTCTGCGTGTTCTCAAGGGCTACCAAGCCGGTTGGGGAGATACCCGCTCGATATGCCCGGATGGCGGCTTCAACGTCTGCGGGGTTCAATCGACCGCCTGCATCGTTGGGGACTGTTCGGAGTAGCGTGCCTGCGACGGCTGCGCTGCCCGCCGATTCGTGCCACATGATGTGTGCTTCTGTGCCAAGGATGACCTCGTCGCCGCGGTTGCACCAGCCAAGAATGGCCAGGAGGTTGCCCATGGTGCCGCTGGACACGAAGACCGCAGCTTCCTTACCCATGCGCTCTGCCGCCATAGCTTCAAGCTTTTGCGCCGTGGGGTCATCACCAAGAACATCGTCGCCCAACTCGGCTTCAACCATAGCCCGGTGCATCTCCGGCGTTGGGTGGGTCACAGTGTCGCTTCGGAGGTCAATAGTCGTCATGGCACGCTCCAATGTTGTTTGATTATCACCATTCTACGCCTTGTCCCGTGATGGTGGCACACCTGGGGGGTTATGAACAGGATATTCCAGCCCAATCAAGCGCGAACGATGCTGTATTACTTGTAGAGGAATTGCTTGTTTCCATGATTTCGCTGCGACCGGCCCACGCATAGAATCTAATAGAGTGCGTGGATCACTTAAACACTACTTGGGAGAATCCCTCCGTGGCTGAACATCCAACATGCCAACACAATCACCGCGTTGAGATTGACCAAACATCACGTGAACAGATCGAGCCGAAGTTTGACGACATTGATCCCTCAGCCGGCTTTAAGTTTAATGCTAATGGCCAGCTACAGAAATCCCCCTCAAACCTGACGCTAGCCGGAGCAACGTCGTTCAATTGGTGCGCGGACTGCAACCACATCCTGGTGAAGCGGGATGTCGATGGATCGCCATTCGAAACAGCTTTTTACGATGAAGAGGTAGCAGAAACTCTTCTGAAGAAGTTTGGCCCGTCCGCCGGGAGGTGCCAGCATCAGCATAAGATCGGTATTGATGTGCCGACGCGAAAGGTGATAGAGCCGAACTTGAAGGGGCTGGATATCTCCATGGGTTTCAGGCCTATTGGCGCAAGCCAACTACGGGAGAGAAACCAAAAAATAAAGGTCACTGATGCCAGGATGTACTTCTGGTGTGCAGACTGCTCACACATCATCGTTACCTGGGACATTAGTGGGAGCCCTGTGGATGCGGCTTTCTACGATAAGAGATCCGCACTCACTCTACTGGAGAAATTCGCTCCTACACCTACTTAAAGGCTATAGAATTCCTTTGCGTTATCGTGGGTGATCTTCTGGCGCATTGCAGGGTCGAGGCTGGACATCTCTTTGTCTAGAATGGCTACGGAGTTCGGCCACGTGCTGTCCGGGTGCGGGTAGTCAGACGCCCACATCATGTGTCCCTCGCCAAAGAAAGGGAGCAAGTTCAGCCCAACAAGGTCCTGCTGATACGTGGCCCAGACCTGCTTTTTGAATACCTCGCTTGGGAGCTTCGTCAGATTGAAGTCAGCCGGCACCTTTCCTTCTAGCACCCGGTTGTAGCGGAAGTCCATCTCCTGTACCTGGAAGGGAATCCAGCCGGTTCCCGACTCTGCCAAGACGAGTCGTAGGTTGGGGTGCCTCTCAAGGATGCCGTAGGAAAGTAGGCCGATGAAGGGCTGAAGGAAGACGGTTGCACCATCTCCCAGCCCCGTGCCGAAGCCGGGTTTGCGGACCTCAGCCCCGGGCTCCGGTGTTGCTGTGTCTGCGAATGCGGCTGCGCGAACCGGCCCGCCGACGTGGTAGTTCACTACGATGTCATTCGCCTCTGCGGCAGCCCAGAACTTGTCCCATGCAGGCTGATACATGGCTGCGGTGACGGTACCCACCAGGAAATTGACCTGCTTGATACCCAGACTGGCACATCGCAAAAGCTCCTCGGTGGAGCCATCGGAATCGCCTGGGAGCATCTGGGCGGCGATTCGGAAGCGATCAGGCGTAGACCTTTCGAACCCAGCAGCCCAATCGTTGTAGGCCTGTATGACAGCTACACCAAGCTCCTTGCCCTTCATGTGCATGCCGAAGATGGGCGGGTACATCACCGAGAATTTGACGCCGTCCCGGTTCATGTCCTCAAGCCGGAATTCCGTAGTTGTCGGCCTGATACCGAAGTTGCCGCTGAACGCGACCCGGTCCAACGCTACTTTGATACGGTTCTGCTCCTGCGCCCATTTGCCGCCACGCCAATCGCCCCAAGTTGCGCCCTCACATACCCACATGTCTTTCCCGTTCTTTTCCTCTACGCGAGGGCCCCTGTCTTTCAACGACGCTGGTAGTCGTTCCAAGAACAGGTCTGCCGGAAGGTACCCCAGATCGATGTGGTCGTCTGCAGAGATCATCATTTCAGCCATTGTTGCTGCTCCTTACGGTAGTGTGGGCGTGATGCGTGTACCAGTTTGTTGCCAATTAACGGTAAGGGTCTCTAATGGGGTTGGTTTTTGATACAATCTAACGAGTTGCCTGTAACCCACAACCATGAGGGATGAATGCCGACCGTCGACGAACTTCGCAAAAGTTACTTAGATTTCTTTCAGGAGCGGGGCCATCTGCTGGTGCCAAGCTCATCGCTGATACCCGCGGGAGACCCCACACTGCTGCTGACTACCGCAGGCATGGTGCAGTTCAAGCCCTACTTTCTTGGCGAGGCCGCTGCACCCCGGAACAGGATGACCTCCTCACAGAAGTGTTTTCGTACAACGGACATCGATGTGGTGGGCGACCACAAGCATCTAACCTTCTTTGAGATGCTGGGTAACTTCTCCGTGGGCGATTACTTCAAGCAGGAAGCCATCGATTACGCGTGGGAGTTCATTACTAAGTATATGAAGCTGGATACGGAGAAGCTCTTTGTCACGGTCTATACGGACGATGACGAGGCAGCAGCCATGTGGAAGGCCAGCGCCGGAACCCCCGATGAACGGCTGTACCGCTACGGTAAGAGCGATAACTGGTGGGGCCCACCAGGTGCGGAAGGCCCCTGCGGTCCCTGTTCTGAGATCCACTACGATTTTGGCGAGCATCTGGGTTGTGCACCCATAGCCAGCCCTGCTGAGATTGCGGCGTGGATTGAAGCGGGAATGAAGCTTGAGGACCAGCCGGGCTGCCACCCCAACTGCGATCGCTGTGAGCGGTTTGTGGAGATGTGGAACCTGGTGTTCATGCAGTTCTTCCAGGATCAGGCCGGTGAGATGACTCCACTGCCCAAACCCAACATTGATACAGGGATGGGTCTGGAGCGGGCAGCCGTCATCGTGCAGGGCGTCAGCAACGTCTACGACACCGACCTGTATCAGCCAATCATCGGTAAAGTTGGCGAACTGGCCGGCGTGAAGTACGGCGCCGAACACGACACAGACGTTTCACTGCGAGTGGTAGCTGAACATGCCCGGGGCGCAACGTTCCTCATCAGCGACGGTGTCATACCGGGCAATGAGGGGCGTGGCTACGTGCTCCGTCGCCTCATCCGACGTGCTGTCAGGTACGGCCGCAAGCTGGGCCTCACGGAGCCGTTTTTGACTAGTGTGTCTGAAATTGTGATAGAGCGAATGAAAGACGCGTACCCGGAGCTTGAGCAGAACCAGGAGTTTATCCTGAAAATGCTCGGTGGCGAGGAGCTGCAGTTCGGGCGGGTTCTTGAGCAGGGTCTTGGCATCATCGAAGAAGCACTCTTAGATAGTAATGGAAGCAGTAATGATGGCGTGCTTTCAGGTAATTTGGCATTCACGCTGTATGACACCTACGGGTTTCCCGTTGAGGAGACCGCTGAGATTGCCCAGGAACACGGCCTCACCGTGGACATGGAGGGGTTTGAACGCGAAATGGAGGCCCAGCGGGAACGTGCCCGGGCGGGAACAGCCACAAAGTTCGGTGGTGGCGGCGAGGCAAAGATATTCAAGTACCGTGACCTTGGCGCAGGCCGTGCCACGTTTGTCGGCTACGAACAATTGAAGGCACAGACAGAAGTCGTTGCGCTGCTGACCCTCGAGGGAGATGCAGTCGACGAAGCCAAAGCTGACGACGAAGTAGAAGTGGTGATACGAGAGACGCCCTTCTACGCGGAGGGTGGTGGCCAGGCAGGCGACGCAGGTACCATCCTGTCGCTGAAGGGTCACATCGACATTGAAGACACACAGACACCGCTTGAGGGGCTCATCGTCCACAAAGGCCGGGTTCGTAGCGGCGTCATGAAGGTTGGCGAAGAGGTAGAGGCCAGAGTCGACCGGGAGCGCCGCTTGGACATTGCCAGGAACCACTCGTCGACACACCTGCTCCATGAAGCGTTACGTCGCGTCCTCGGCTCCCACGTCCGGCAAGCTGGGTCGTCGGTGTCGGATGAACGGCTGCGGTTCGACTTCACGCACATACAGGCAATGTCGCCCGATGAACTCCACGAGGTGGAACGACTGGTGAACGAACAGGTGCGTCGTAATGTCGCATCTGTGAAGAACGAACTGACGTACACCGAAGCGCTGGATGCCGGGTATCTGGCCTTCTTCGGCGATAAGTACGGCGAGACCGTCCGCGTGGTGGATATGGGGATCAATGACCCGGACGAGGCCAACACAACGCCGTTCAGCAGGGAAGTCTGCGGCGGCACACACCTGGATAGCCCGGGCGAAGTAGGCCTCTTCCTCATTACATCGGAGAGCTCCATAGGCTCAGGGATACGCCGGGTTGAGGCGGTCACGGGTAGAGCTGCTGCCACAATGGCACGAAGCAACATTACAGCTTTGGATGACTTGGCCCAGAGCTTGGAGACGACGCCGGGGGAAATAGCTGCCCGGATTGAAACATTACAATCACAGCTTGACGCAGAACGCCGTCGAGCCGAATCGCTTGAACGCCAAAACGCCCTGTCCCAGGCGGGAGACATGCTCAGCCAGGTGCAACAAGCCAACGGCGTGAACGTGCTAGCGGCCAACGTGACAGCGGCATCGGCAGACATGCTGCGTGAGATGGGCGACCACCTACGTGACAAGATGGGGAGCGGTGTGGTGGTGTTGGGGGCTGTGATGAACGACCGACCGTCCCTTGTGGCTATGGTGACGCAGGACATGGTGGATAAGGGGATGGACGCCGTGGCGCTGGTAAAGCAAGTCGCTGCGGTCATCGGCGGCGGCGGCGGCGGCAGGGCTACGTTGGCCCAGGCTGGCGGCTCCAAGCCTGACAAGCTGGATGAGGCACTGGCGTTGGTGCCAGGTTTGGTTGCTAAGGCGACCTCCACATAAGATGTCGATGAGATCGATAGTGAACCCGTTGTAGGCCAGGGGACTGAGGACAGGAGGTAGAAAGCATATGACCGATTTAGTTGTAGGACTGGCAATCACCGGAGGGTTTTGGGGCCAGGTCTTTGAGTACTGGCCATTCACCTTTACTGTAGCTTTCACCCTGGTCTTCGGCCTTATAACCATAGCTGCTGAAGTGATGTGGCGTCGTAAGGTACCACCACCGGTTGGAGCTATGGCACGGATTGATATCCCCGTTGATCCCAGAGTAATCCCAAGACTATGGATCAAGCGAGGATTGACCCTTCTGAGGTTTGGGTGTGGTCTGGGGATATTCCTGGCTTTCCTGTTCGTGTCATTTGCGCTCAATCCTCCTGGAGCCGGAGAAAACTATGGCCTGGAGATAGATTCCAACACCGGGTTAGTAATCGGCGCCATGATTTCCTTCGCAGCGGTCGTTGTGGGCTATTGGGGGACAGTGACGCTAAGGAGACGCCCAGGACAGATGGCCGGATTGCTGGGGGGAGCAGCAGCTCTTACACTATTGGGCCCATTGCTGACTACAGGCGAAGCCAGATGGTTTGGAGTCGGCATAGCCATCATGGGCTTGCCCGCAATATTCATGATGTTGGGAGCGGCCTATACGCTTTATGGCTCACGTTTGCTTGAAGCTGCGGTAGAGGTCCAAAGAAATGGTGCGAGGGACGAAGCTCTTCGAGGCCAGTCTTGAGCTGTTGTGTAGCTGTCGTTCGGAATGATTCCACGATGTTGAGGAGATAATGGCTCGAACCCTAGCCCTGGACTTTGGGGACAAGCGTATCGGCGTGGCCATGAGCGATCCTACCGGGTTGTTGGCGTCACCGCTGACTACGATTACCCGTGGTAATCTCCGTAATGATCTCGATAAGATTGTGGAAATGGTTACCGGGAATGAAGTCGCGACTGTAGTAGTGGGGCTTCCCGTATCGTTAAACGGCACCATCGGGCCGCAGGGGCAGAAAACCCTGGATTTCTGCGATGTGCTTCGGGAAACATGCCCGGTGCCCATCGAGATGATGAACGAACAGTTCACCAGCGCGGAGGCTGAGCGCCGAATCCGAGAATCCGGAGGCAAGCCATCGAAAGACCGCGGACGCGTGGACGCCGTAGCTGCGGCCATCATCCTGCAGGAGTGGCTTGACCTCGCCAGGCAAACTACTCCTCCGGAAGAACCGACTCCTGCTTGAAGCACCCCATTGCCTTTGTTACACTCAGATAGCGCCGCCAATGCAGTGATGTCTGGTGGCGTAAGTACCAAGAACGTATTGACCAATTTCCTTTGTAAACACGTGAAACACAGGTGCCCCGATAATCGGGGCGAAAGGACTGTTATGCCTCTGACACGGGAAGAAGTGACAAAGCTGGCGGACATCTACCATATCCGGTTGTCGGATGAGGAGATTGCTCTGCTGCAGGATCAGATGGCCAACACTTTGGAGCAGTTTGAGTCTCTGACCCAATTGGACACAGAGAACGTTAAACCCACCAGCCATGCGGTGCCCCTTGCTACCGTCCTGCGCGAGGATGTGGCTGCCCCGTCGTATCCGCACGACGAAGTGATGAGCAATGCCCCGGACAAGCAGGGGGAGTTCTTTCAAGTCCACACGGTGTTGGAGGACTAGATGGAACATTACGACATTACCGTTCATGGAGCCCGGGAATTACTAGAGTCCAAGCAAATTTCGGCTGCTGAACTTACCGAGTCTGTGATTGGTCGGATTGACAGTGTGGAGCCGCAGGTCCAGGCCTACATGACCCTGACTGAGGATGTAGCTCGTGAAGCGGCTGCGGCTGCCGACAAGAGCCTTTCCTCTGGCGATACTACACCACTAACCGGCATTCCAATGCAGATCAAAGATGTGATGTCCACCAAGGGCATACGTACCACATGCTCTTCACTGATGCTGGAGAACTTCGTACCGCTGTACGATGCCACCGTGGTTGAGCGACTCTACGCCCGGGGGCCCGTATTGATGGGCAAGGGCAACATGGATGAATTTGCTATGGGTTCATCTACAGAGAACTCTGCATTTCATCCCACACACAACCCCTGGAGCCTAGATCGCGTGCCCGGCGGCTCAAGCGGCGGTAGCGCTGCTGCTGTAGCTGCGGGGGAATGCCTTTTCGCGCTGGGTAGCGACACGGGCGGCAGCATACGCCAACCCGCGGCATTATGCGGCGTCACCGGCCTCAAACCTACCTATGGCCTGGTGAGCAGGTTTGGACTGGTGGCCTTTGCCAGCTCTCTCGATCAGATAGGGCCGTTGACCAAGGATGTTGAGGACAGCGCGCTGGTGCTGAACGCCATTGCCGGCCACGACCCCCACGATTCGACATCGATACCGGGCGAGCGGCCTGACTACACCAAGGCGCTCACGGGCGACATCAAGGGCATGCGACTTGGCATCCCGAAGGAGTACTTCGGTGATGGCATCGACCCGGCGGTGGACGCTGCTGTTCGGCAGGGCATCAAGACGTTGGAAGATGCAGGGGCCGTCGTCGAGGAGTGCTCGCTACCCCTGACTTCCTACGCGCTGGCTGTGTACTACATCATTGCCCCGTCAGAGTGCTCCACCAACCTATCCAGGTTCGATGGCGTGAAGTACGGCTTCTCGGTCGACGATGCAACTACGGCGTGGGAGACGCAGGAGAAGACCCGGGCGCGTGGATTCGGGCCGGAAGTGAAGCGTCGCATCATGCTGGGAACGTACGCGCTTTCGTCCGGATATTACGATGCTTACTACATGAAAGCGCTGAAAGTCCGCACGTTGATACGCCAGGAGTTTGAAGAGGTCTTCAAGCGGTTTGATGCCCTCATCACTCCGACGACGCCTACTACGGCGTTCCGTATCGGAGAGAAGACCGGCGATCCGGTAGCTATGTACAAGAGCGATACGCTGACAATCCCGGTGAACATCGCAGGAATTCCGTGCATCTCCATACCGTGCGGGTTCTCAGAGGGGTTGCCGATAGGGATGCAGGTGATGGGCAAGGCACTGAGCGAGGAGTCTATCCTGAACATCGCCTACACCTATCAGCAGTCGACGGACTGGCACACCAAACGACCTACGCTTTAGGGTAGCATGGGCTTGCCCTGACTTGGCGGCTACCTAAAATGCTTCTCGCAGTGCTAGCCGATTTCCTGGACTAACTCGTCAACGAGAATTTTGATCTCATCAAAAAGTTCGGTTGCACGAGCTACATGAGTAGCCGGGTCAGATATATCCCACAACGTCAGCTTGCCACTTTCCTTCACATAATCAGGGACTTCTTCCGGTGTGAGAATCACAATGACTCTGTCCACACCTGCTACAAGTTCGGGTGTGATCTGGGTGCGTTCCTGTTCAGAGATGTCTATGCCCTGTTTCAACATGTATGGCATAGAGAGCTTAGAGTTGTCCTTCAACTTGGCGGAAGCCGGTTTCTCTTTCGCCATTAATTCATCAACGTGGGTGCCGCTGCTGCTCGCATCGTGCTTCGATGCCCGGGCAAAGAACGCCTCTGCGGCCTGGCTTCGTCCGATGTTGGCGTGACATACGAACATTACTTTCATGACTAGCTACCCCACTACATTTCTTTGGATGACTCTTGAATGACGGTATTGTACTCTGCCCGAGACATACATGGGCAACCTTAGTCGTCGAATACCGATGGCAGGCGTACCATGCCGGTCACGCCCTCCAGCGCCCCGGGCACCAACGCAAGTACCATCTTCGACTCATCCAACTTCGCGTGGGTCATGTCGATACCCAGTGGTAGGGACTGGGTGAAGCCGAACCTGGGGTAGTAAGTGGAGTGGCCGATGACCGTCACGATGGTGTGCCCCAGGTTCCGACATCTCTCCAGACCATGCCGCGCCAGCATTGAGCCAACACCCTGGCCATGCCATGTAGGGCGTACTGCGAGGGGTGCCAGGGTCATGACGGGCACGTTGCCTCCAGCTGACTCGATGTGTATGGACGTGAACATCACATAGCCTATGATGGCGCCGTCTAGTTCAGCCACCAGTGCGAGCTCTGGGTCGTAGCCGGGTGTTTCCCGGAGGGCTTCAACCAGGGTTGCGACATCGTCCCGTGGGAACTCCTCCGAAAACGCCAGAACAAGCATCTCGCGTATAGCTGCGAAGTCGTCGGGCGATTCCGGTCTAACAGTGACAGTACCCAAATCAAGTTGTGCCATAGGTGTCCCTCTTTGGTCGTTTTGTGTTTGACACCAAAATACCCTGCCCCACTTGTGCAGGACAGGGTACTTGTTTGTTCAGTGAGAAGCTACTTAGGCTTCCTGACCCTTGCTACCACGCTTGCGCCCGGTTCGGTAGGTCAGGAACGGCACCACAATGATAAGTCCAAGAACTATTACAACGCCGACGATAGCCCAAATGGTCTCGGCGATGTCGCTTTCCTTCTCTACCAGTGTGAGGTCAATCCGAGAATCGGGCTTGTCCCCGGCTTCAGGAGCAGGGATAGTGTCAGATGCCTGACTGGTCTCCTTAACGTCGATGTCTCCTTCACTTTCGATGCTTGCCAGAACCGCCCGGAAATCGTTGGCGAACACCACCAGCGTTAGCTCTGCGCGTTCGATGCCATTGCGCTCTGAAATCACCACCCGGTCGATCTTCCCCTCAAATGACTCTGCCAGCGCCCGTAATTCAGCTACACGGCCGGACACATCGTCGAGCTTGATCGACAGGAAAGCTGAGGGTGGCTGAACGCGGTCCTCGTTAGGTGGGAAGAGCTCAATGAAGATGGTTGAGAGGTCAACACGACGCTCCAGGAAGTTGAGCTGACCTTGTAGCTGTTCAATTGTTGAACGGACCCGCGCCAACTCACGCTCAATGGAGATGATGTCGCTGATGTTCAGAGACCTGCTTAGCAGCGATAGGAGGCTGTCCTCCTCACGTAGTGAACTCTTCAGGCGTGCTTCCAGGTCTATGAACTGCTCGGAAACGTCGTCGCTGCCGATGTTTTCGCTCTGCACCTCTCCCAGAAGTCGAATCTGATCCAAGGCCGCTTCGAACTGATCCTGAGGCACCCGGACGGTCATCGAAGCGCTTTGGTGGTCATCGTTGCCGAAGCTGGAAAGCCGCTTAACAAAGCCACCGAAATTCTCTGCGACCACCTTCACTCGATCGACCGCTTCCTGCACGCCTTCCACTTCAACGCTGATGGAGCCGGTGGAGATGATTTTGCGATCCGCGAACTGGAGGTCGCCGTCACCGCCAAAGCCAGGCGTGGGTACAGCAGCAGCTTTTGGAGCCGAAGGGGCGACCATAGAGGCTGGTGCTCCAACGGCGAAATCAACTGATGACCCAGCTGATTGCGTCATGGCAGAGTCGTCAGCAAATGCCTCGCTGGTGGCGAAGGAATCACTGTTGGAGGAGCATGCCGCCAGAATAACGACGGAAACCAGGGCTACAAGGGTAATCAGAAGCCTTTTCATCGTTTTACCGTCACCTTTCAATTTGGGGTTCCAATGAGAATGACGCGCGCTTCGAGAAAAGGGTTCCGCGAGGTGCTAGTGTAGAGAGACACCACCATCGATGACAATCATCTGTCCGGTGATGAAGCTGCTATCGTCGGACACCAGGAAGACCAGGGTACCTACCAGGTCGTCGGGGACCTCCAAACGGTCTATGGCGCGACCGGCTTGAGGGATGCTGATTGGGGCGTGGTCACGATTGACCACGGCACCGCTTCGCGTACCTCCCGGAGCCAGGGTGTTGACGGTGATGTTGTATTGACCCAACTCCTTGGCCAACGTGCGGCTTAGGCCGGTGACTGCAGCCTTTGAGGAGACGTAGTGGGGTATGCCGGGATTTCCGGCCAGCCAAATTGCGGAGCCGGTATTCACGATTTTACCGCCGCCCTGGTCACGCATGGTTGGAAATACGGCCCGGGTGCAGAGGAAGATGCCTTTGACGTTGACACGGAAAACCTGATCCCAGACATCCATGTCTACGTCCAGGATGGGTTTTGAGATGAGCCCGTCGTAGATACCGGCGTTGTTCACCAGACAGTCGATGCGCCCAAACCGTTCTACAGTCTTTTTCGCCATATCCAGGGTTTGGGCTTCGTCGGTGACGTCGACTTGAATCGAGAGCACATCGGCGCCCTCTGCCTGCATCAAATCCACAGTTTCAGCGCAGTCACGGATGTCTGCTACCACCACCTTGGCGCCTTCTTTGGCCAATCGCACGGACATTGCCTGGCCAATATACCTTGATGCGCCGGTGACGATGATGACTTTGCCTTCAAGCCTCATGGTGAACTCCTTGTGTGTGGTTGCGTTACGGGATGGAGATTCCTAACCGCTCCCGGACTTCCAGGATGGTCTCTTTGGCGATGACGGAGGCTTTCTGCGCGCCATCGGCCAGAATCTCCTTGAGCCGTTCTGGGTGGGCAGCCAGGTCTTGGCGTCGTTCGCGTAGTGGCCCTAGAGCTTTGTTGATGCCATCCGCCAGGTGTGCTTTGCAGTCCACGCAGCCTCGCGTAGCCGTTGTGCATTCGTCATAGATGGTTTTGATGTCATTGGGGTTGAAGAGCTTGTGGAGGCTGTACAGGTTGCAGACGTCCGGTCGACCGGGGTCTGTCCGACGCAGCCGTTGGGGGTCTGTGAAGGCTGTCTTCAATCGAGCGGCCGTTTCCTCGGCGGTAGCAGCAAGCTCGATGTGGTTGTCCATGCTCTTGCTCATCTTGTTCTGGCCATCGAGGCCCACAACAAGCGGTGTCTCCGTGAGCTTTGGCTGCGGCTCAGCAAAGGTGGGGCCGAACATGTTGTTGAATCGACGTACAATCTCCCGGGCAATCTCAAGATGGGCTACTTGGTCGGAACCAACGGGCACCGTGTCTGCCTTGTAGAGGATGATGTCCGCAGTCTGTAGGACGGGGTAGCCGACGAGGCCGTAGCTGACCGACTCCTCCGTCTCATCCATCTGGCGCACACGATCCTTGAAGGTGGGCACGCGCAGCAGCCAGCCAAGGGGCGTCACCATGCTGAGCAGAGTGTGGAGGGTCATGACCTCGGGCACGTGCGACTGCACGAAGATGATACTTCGTTCAGGGTCCAGTCCTGCCGCCAGCCAATCCAGCGCAATCTCGTTCACACTGGCAGCTATCTCACCCGCTTCATGGCCGTCCGTAAGCGTTGTTAGGGCGTGCACGTCCACAATGCTGTAGATGCACTCGTAGTCGTCTTGTAGAGCGACCCAGTTCTGCAGCGCCCCCAGCAGGTTGCCAAGGTGCAGCCGACCTGACGGCCGCATACCAGAGAATATTCTTCCTTTGGTCTTTGTTGTCATGTTTGTGTGGTTCCTGCTCGAGTTGAGTAAGTTATTTGCCCAAAATCTCCTGGATGGTTAAACCGATATCGCCAGGTGTGGGAATCGGACTGGCGCCGGCTGCTATGAGCGCTTTCATCTTCTCGTCGGCACGACCTGCCGCGCCACTGATGATGGCTCCTGCGTGGCCCATGCGTTTCCCAGGAGGTGCGCTGGCTCCCACGATGAGGGATGCCACGGGTTTCTTCATCTCGGCCTTGATGAACTCTGCCGCTTCTTGCTCCTTGGTTCCACCGATTTCACCGATGAGCACTACGGCATCCGTATCCGGGTCTTCGTTGAAGAGTCGCAGCACATCCACGAAGGTGGTGCCGCTGACGGGATCGCCGCCGATGCCCACACAAGTTGATTGTCCGATGTCCAGGCCCGATAGCTGACCAACGGCCTCGTACGTCAATGTCCCGCTGCGGGATACGATGCCTACTTTGCCAGCTTTGTGGATAGCGCCGGGCATGATGCCCACTTTGCAGAAGTCTCCGGGGGAGATGAGGCCCGGGCAGTTCGGCCCAAGCATCCGAGTGGAAGTCGAGGCGTCCAGATATCGCGCTACCGGCACCATGTCGTGGGGCGGGATTCCTTCTGCGATGGGTACCACCAGCGGGATGCCGGCGTCTGCCGACTCCACGATGGCGTCTGCTGCGAAGGGTGCTGGCACGAAGATAAGGGCCACGTTGGCCCCGGTCTCGCGTACAGCTTCCTCAACGGTGTTGAAGACGGGCACGGAGGTATCACCGAATATCGAGCCGCCACGGCCCGGCGTCACGCCTGCAACCACGTTGGTGCCGTACTCCATGCATCGCAACGTGTGGAAACTGCCTTCTTTGCCGGTGATGCCCTGAACCAGAATCCGGCTGTCCTTGTTTACTAAGATGCTCATTTGTTTGTCCTACTTAGTTTTATGTCGGGGGTACATATCTGGGACTGGCCTGCGGGCCAGGGGGCGCATTCCCTCTGGACTCCCCCGCGAACAGGGTTAAGCTCGTAGCGCCTCTGCAGCGTCGTTGAAGGTGTGGGCGATGGTCACGTTCAAGCCCGACTCGCTGAGGACCTGTCGGCCCTCTTCAGCGTTGGTGCCCAGCATCCGCACTACCAGCGGCGCAGTGGACTTCGTGTCGGCGTATGCGGCTACCAGGCCACGGGCCAGCATATCGCACCGGAGGATGCCGCCGAAGATGTTGACCAGTACGCGCTTCACATTGGGGTCTGAAAGCAGGATGCCTACCGCAGCCCGAATGCGCTCCTCGTCAGCGCCGCCGCCTACGTCCAGGAAGTTGGCGGGCTTGGCGCCTACGTTGGTGACCACGTCCATCGTCGCCATCGCAAGGCCAGCGCCGTTGACCAGACAACCAACATCGCCATCGAGTCGCACGTAGATGACGCCGATATCGTTGGCCTGGGCTTCAAGCGGATCTTCCTGACCGGCGTCTCGAAGCTCCGCTAGGTCTTTGTGGCGGAACATCGCATCGTCGTCGATAGTTAGCTTGGCGTCCACGGGGAGCACACGCCCATCGCCCGTGACGACGAGGGGGTTGATTTCCGCCTGTGAACAGTCATTCTCAATGAAGAGTTTGTAGAGCTTGATCATCAGGTCTGCGGCGGGACGCACCAACTCCGGTGCCATGCCCATTCCGTAGGCGAGCTGACGCCCCTGATACGGCTGGAGACCCACAGTGGGGTCTACTACCGCGCGCAGGATCTTTTCCGGCGTAGTAGCTGCCACCTCTTCGATGTCCATGCCGCCGGCCTCACTGGCTATGACAACGATGCTGCGAGTGCTTGGCTCGATGAGCATGGCCAGGTACAGCTCTTTAACGATGTCCATGGTCTCTTCAACCAGTACCGACGTGACGGGAACGCCCTCCGGTCCTGTCTGGAAGGTGACTAACTGGGTGCCGAGGATGGACTTGGTGAACTCCGCAGCCTCGTCCGGGTTGGCGACGACTTTGACGCCACCCGCCTTGCCCCTGCCGCCTGCGTGGACCTGGGCTTTCACGACGACGCTGCCGCCGAGGCCTGCCGCGACCTTCTTGGCTTCATCCGGGGTGGCTGCTACGCCACCTTTGGGGACAGGGATACCGTACTTGGCCATAAGGGCCTTTGCCTGATACTCGTGGACTTTCATGGGCTCGCCGCCTTTGTGGGTTTGGTTTGTGGCCTCGTACGCATAGCTGCGGCGGGCACGAGGGGTATTTTAGCATAGGGAGAGGTGTTTCTGGGGCAAACTGAGAGAGGACAACTCAAAAAGCTAGGATTCTTCGTCTAATGCCCGAAGCGCAACAATGTAGACGGCTAGGTGCAAGCCAACAAGAAAACCGTTCCAACTTGATTCGGAAATAAATAGCGAATAGATGTGCCATCCTAAGAAGAAATTCCAAACCAAAATTGGCAGATTGATAACAGACCAAAGGAAATGTAACGGATGCCTGTGTTTCAGAGGGAACATGTTTGTTCGCTCACCATCATACTCAGCCCATACGCGAGTTCCTTCTGGTACAGCGAACCGATATAGCTTTTCGTACATGTAGATTCCTCCCATTGGAGATATCTGCCGGACAACCCGTAAGCAAAAGCGGTTAAACCTCCTCAGGCTTGAACTTGGGTAGGGTAATCTCGTCAGTGATGTCCTCAAAAACCACTTCTACCGGCATGCCTATGGTGATGTTGGCCGGGTCTGGCTCCACGTCGATTAGGTTGGTGGGCATGCGGGGCCCCTCCTCCAGGTCAACCATCGCCACTACGAAGGGCGCATCGTCACGGAAGGCTAGCGTCGGCGCACGGTGAACAATGGCGAAGGTGTGCAACGTGCCCTTGCCGCTGGCCTGTATCCACGATGTGTTCCGTGAGAAGCACATTGGGCAGATGTCCCGAGGATAGAAGTAGGCTTGATTGCAGTCGTCGCACTTCCGCAACCACAGTTCATGGGCCTTGGCCTTCTCCCAATAATAATCTGACTCGCCCTGAGGCACCGGGATTGGCTTGCTGTAGGCTTGTTCAGTCATGTTTATTGCTCCTTCTTTATGCCGGGGGCACATCCCCCGGAACCCTTGCCAGAGGGTCGCACCCCCTCTGGACTCCCCCGAGACTCAGTGTTCGCTCTGGAGGCACATGTGTCTGAGACTGGCCTGTGGGCCAGAGAGTCGGGCAAAGCTGATGAAATCAGTCGATAGCTAATACGACGGTGCCGGTTGAGGACAGCGCCCCTCCAGTGCCGTTGGTCAGGTTGATCTTGCAATTGGGCACCTGACGGTCGCCGCACTCGCCGCGTAGCTGTCGGACAGCCTCCACAATGAGGAAGATGCCGTACATGCCCGGGTGCGTGTAGCTCAGACCACCGCCGTTGGTGTTCACCGGGAAGTCGCCGCCGGGAGCCGTGCGCTGCCCCGCCACGAAGTCCGGCCCCTCGCCCCTGCCGCAGAAGCCAAGCCCCTCCAGCGTCGCCAGGGTGGTGTACGTGAACGAGTCGTAGATCATCGCCAGATCGATGTCGCTGTGGGTGACGCCTGCCATCGCCAGGGCCGCTGGGCCCGTCTCACGCGAGTACGTTGACGTCAGGTCAGGCATTGTCGAGATACCAAGGTGGTCGTGGCCCTCCGCCGCGCCAAGCACCCATACGGGCTTCTTCTTCAGGCTCTTCGCCCGCTCCGCCGACGTGACCACCACTGCCGCGCCCGCGTCCGTCACCAGACAGCAGTCCAACAGGTGGAAGGGCCAGGCAATCCATCGCGAGTTGTGGTAGTCGTCAAAGGTCATCTCGTCGCGCATCATCGCCTTGGGGTTGAGCGTGGCCCACTTGCGCGTGGACACCGCGATCTCTGCCAGCGCCTGCCGTGTGCGGTCCTCGCCGTACTGATGTATGTAGCGATTTGCGGCCATGGCGTAGTTGATGGGCTGGCCGATGAAGCCATAAGGGAACTCGTACTGCATTGTGGGTAGATTGGGGTCCGGCGGGAAAGGAGCCCTGGCGCTTCGACCCGTCTGGCCGTGGGTGATGAGAGCGACTTCGCAGTAACCCGCGTTGATAGCAGCCATGGCATGGGCAATGTGCACAATGAACGACGACCCACCTATCGATGTACTGTCGGTGAACTTGGGCTTGATGCCCATGTAGTCGGCTGTGGCCAATGTGGAGTAGCCAGCCGTGAAAAGGCCGTCCACATCGCCTTTGGTGAGGCCTGCATCTTCAAGGGCGTTGTGTGCAGCTTCTGCGTGGTGTTGCAGCGCCGACTTGTTTGGGACGAGGCCGATCTCGTCGGACTCTGCCGTGCCGACGATTGCTACTGACTTAGAGAGGTCTGCCATGTTTTCTCCTATTCTGTTTAAAACGGAGGGCACCCCCCCGAGTCCCTTGCCACAGGGTCGCATCCCCTCTAGACTCCCTCGAAAAATGCACGTTACTTAACCTGAATTTCTATGAGGTCGGGTGAGATGATAAGTTTGGCTTCTGTGACTTCCTGGACTTCCTGTGGCGTGTAGCCAGGCGCGATCTCTCGCATCAGGAAACCTTCTGGTGTGATATCGAACAGGCCAAGGTTGGTAACGACCTTCGTGACAACGCCCACGGCTGTAACTGGCAATGTGCAGCGCTTCAGCAGTCGCGGCGTTCCCTCGCGGGTCGTGTGCTCCAGCGCCAGGAACACTTGCTTCGCACCGACTGCTAGGTCCATTGCGCCGCCGATGCCGCCGCCCTTGCGCCCCAGCGTCTTCCAGTTGGCAAAGTCGCCGTTCTCTGCAACCTCATATGCACCCATGACCGTCACGTCCACGTAGCCGGCGCGGATTAACGAAAAGGAGTCAGCGTGGTGGATGATGGCTGCGCCCTGTTGCAGCGTGACGTGTTGTCCTCCAGCGTTGACCAGATGGATGTCCTCCTCACCTTCCACCGCCAGCGGGCCATAGCCAATGACGCCGTTCTCCGACTGAAACAAGATGTCTGTGTCACCGAAGTTGAAGTTAGAGCACAATGTGGGCATACCAACACCCAGGTTGACTACCCAACCGTCCTGGAATTCCATAGCTAAGCGATTGCACATGGTCTGTCGGTCAAGGGGATTTTTCTCGCTTGTCATCATTTCTCCAATTAAACAGATGTGGATCCTGCTGCCCCTTTTAGTGGCAAACCTCTTCGCCGGAGACCCTGAAATCAAATTTGTTCATGATCTGATACTGATTGAACCAGCAACATAAGTATCGTGAGCGATACTCCTCCTCACTAATCCTAAAGTATTTGTGATAGAAACAGTTTCGTCCTCTCTTCTTTGGGGGCGTCAAAGATTTGCTGCGGAGGTCCCTCCTCCACGATGATCCCTTCATCAAACATCATCATTCGATCGGCAACTCCTCGAGCAAATCCCATCTCATGCGTAACAACAATCATTGTCATTCCGGATGAAGCGAGCTCATTCATTACGTCTAGTACTTCTTTTATCATTTCGGGGTCAAGAGCTGATGTTGGTTCATCAAACAACATAATTTTAGGTTGCATTGCAAGAGCGCGCGCAATCGCCACCCTTTGCTGCTGCCCGCCAGATAGTTCTGCGGGGAATTTATCTGCCTGTTCTGGTATGCCAACGCGTTCTAGTAGTTCCATGGCTAGCATTTCCGCCTGTTTAGCCGGAATCTTACGCACTTTGGTTGGCGCTAAGGTGATGTTGCTCATCACGTTTAGATGTGGAAAAAGATTAAAAGATTGAAAAACCATACCGACATCCTTGCGGATTGTATCAATGTTACGGGTATCGTTGGTCATCGCAATACCATCCACAGTAATATCCCCGCGCTGGTGTTCCTCAAGTCGGTTAATAGTACGAATAAATGTTGATTTTCCTGACCCAGAGGGACCAAAAACCACAACTACTTCACCTCTTTTGATCGTGGTAGTGATACCTCTTAAAACATGAAAATTACCGAACCACTTGTGCACGTCTTTATAGACGATAATATCTTCAACTCCAACGGTTTCTTCAGACACGGTCATAAAGGCCTCCATACTTTCATGAGAACTACCGTACCGGGATAATGTGAACTGGATTTGGTCATCGTTTACCAACGCCTAAATGTTGTTCGACTCGTCTACTCACATGTGACATGGTGAAGGTGAAAACCCAGAACACCGCAGCCAAAAAGACGAAAACTTCTTTGGCACTTGCTAAGTACTCAGGGTTACCCTGGATAAACGCCCGGCTAATTTCGACGACATCAAGCATTCCGATGATGTAGACCAAACTCGTATCTTTGAACAACGAAATGAATTGCCCGACAATAGCAGGGATGACGTTGCGTAGGGCTTGAGGTAAGGAAATAAAGAGTGTTGTCTGCCACACCGGAAGTCCTAATGCTCTTGCTGCCTCTGCTTGGCCGGGATTCAACGACTGGAGCCCCCCACGGACATTCTCGGCCATATACGCAGAGCTGAACAAAGTAATAACAATAGCAGCACGGACCAACGAATTCTGAGGGAAGTTTTCTGGGAAAGCCAATGGAACCAGAACTTGAGACATAAACAAAAGCGTAATTAGGGGAACGCCACGAAATGATTCAATGAACGTTACGCACACTAGATTTACAACCTTGAGGCTGCTCCTTCGACCCAAAGCCAAAGCGATCCCAATGGGTAGGCTTAGTCCAATACCAGCCACGGCCAAGAGCAAATTTAGCGTCAACCCACCCCAATATAGCACCGACACCGGCTGTAAATAGGGCACACCAGGTATACCCCTTAACAAAACCAAAATCAGTAAAAAGGTACAGATAGCCAAAACAGCAATCCATGAAACTGTACCTAGCCGTGTATGGCGAGCAATGACCCACCCCAATGCTAACGCAGGTACGTTCGCAGCAAAGAGGAGCCTGACATCTAATCCCATCTTATCAAGTGAATACGGTAAGACAGCACATGCCACTAGAGCACCTGCGAATAAAACAGCGATACGTTTCGTGAGGCCGCCACCAGAGACTGACCACGCCATACCCAACAAAACCGTGACGAGTAATAAGCCAGCCTGTGGCCTCCAAAAACAATCCCTTCCAGGGCATGCGGCCTCAACGTTGTACTGGCCTATAATGATTCGACCACCGAGAGTGCTGATAACTCGCCAATCAGCGTCAAGAAAAACCCACTTCAACCCATACCACAGTGCAACCACCAAAATAAAACCAAAAACAGTTGTCAATCCAATGTTGTACCAAGTGTTAATCAAATTGACACGAATCCAACCCCCAATACCACCCACAGAACGAGGTGGGGGTAGAACAGATGCCGTTATGATTCGGGAGTCAGTTGACAAACCTTAGCCTCCAGTGAAACGTATGTGCCGGTTATAGAGATTTCCGATCACAGAGTAAACTAGACTCATAGCAAGGTAGGCCACCATAATCATGATGAAAATCGACACAGCTGGTGCTGTCTGGGTCATTGTCTTGGCCACATTGGTGAGGTCTGAATATCCAATAGCGCCTGCCAGGCTGCTGTTTTTTGTAAGGTTTAGGTATTGGCTGATTATTGAGGGTATGATCACTCTTAAGGCCTGGGGAAAAGTAATATGCCGTAAGGTATTCATCGCTGACAGTCCCACGGAGCGAGAGGCCTCCGTTTGTCCCCGCCCAACTGATTGAACACCGCCGCGCACAATCTCAGCAATGAAAGCAGCTGTGTAGGTTACTAGGCCCACTAATAAGGCAATGAGCCCTCCTGAAAGGGTCAATCCACCTGATATCCGCCCAAATGCGCCGTGTGGCTCAGGGTAGGAAAGACCGAAGGGGCGTTCTCCTTCCGATCCTATAAGGCCAACACTAAGGAGGAGCCATGCGAACGCAATGATGCCTAGAGTAACAGCGATACCTAAAACCAACGGATAAGATGTAGCTCCGGTAGTTGCCTCCCGAATAGCTAATCGGCGATGGGTCACAAAACCGGCAATAATCGCCAGTGCCACGGCTAAAAGCCAAACACCAGCTGTTCCCATACCGTTTGGAGAAGGCCATGGGAACGATAAACCCCCGTTATTGATGTAAACCTTCTGCGCAATTACATAACCTTGACGTACCGGTGGTAATTCCAGCACAACATAGAACCAAAAGAATAGGTGCACCAACAAAGGGACGTTTCGAAAGAATTCAATGTAGGCCAAAGCCAGCTTGGAGGCGATCCAATTATTGGACATTCGGCAAACACCCACAAAAATTCCTAGGATTGTGGCAAGAATAACGCCTGCAATCGACACAATCAGGGTATTGGTAAGTGCAACGAAGAAAGCATACAAGAAGGTATCCGATGATTCATACGCCAGAAAGTGTTGGCCAATTGGAGTCTGATATTCCCTAGACAAGAAGCTAAAGCCGTAGGGTATTTCCCGATCGTCTATTGCATTCCCAATATTAACAAAGAACCAACTGACCAGAAGCACTACGAGGAGACCAGAGACGATTTGCGAAACCCAACGTATCACGTAGACATTCCGCCAAATGGGAATGCCCTGGTAAGTCAGGTTTCGTAAAATGATATCCATAATAATCCCACAAAGCTCATCTGGGGTTATGTGTCAAAGCGACACACCCCAGATGAGCTTGTTCTCATCGAGCTAGAAAAAATTGAATCCGCTGATTACCCGGAGATACTTATCTCAGAGGTGCAGCGTAGATTTGACCACCCTTTGGGCAGTTGGTGCAAGCCGCATCAGCCCACAGTGCGTTACGTCCGTTTTCCCTTGGTAGGTTGATTCCACCCGGGCCCAGGTTGCGGTCATAAACTTCACCATAATTACCAACGGCCTTAAGCACATCTTGAGCAGCTGTCTGACTAAGGCCTAAACTTTCTTGCCCATAGGAACCAGTAATGCCCAAGAGCCGGTCAACTTTGGTATCGCCGGTAACCGCCGATGGAACACTGCTTTGTTCGACACCGTAAGCTTCCCCATAAATGAGTATGCCCATGACCGTCTTTACGATATCAAACCATTGCTCATCACCGTGCGGAACAACCGGACCCAAAGGCTCTTCAGAAATCGTATCAGGAAGAATAACGTGATCGCTCCTGTTGTCGAAGCCACTACCAATAGCTGCCAATTGTGACCGGTCATTGGTAAAGGCATCACATTGCCCGCTTGTATATGCGGCTATCACCGCATCTGATTCCTCGAAGGTCAATGGAGTAATATTGAGGTTATTCTGAGTAGAGAAATCCTGAAGGTTCAGCTCGGTGGTAGTTCCCTGAGTAACACAAACCGTAGCATCCTTCAGCTCTACAGCTGAAGCAATACCCAAAGATTTCTTGACCATAAAGCCTTGACCATCATAGAACATGGTCTGAGCATAATTACCCCACTGGGCATCCCGCGACGTAGTCCAGGTTACAGTACGGACGAGCACATCCACTTCACCTGACTGAATCGTCGGGCCCCGTTCAGAGGCTGATATATAGCGAATCTCAATTGCTTTGGGATCACCTAATACCGCAGCAGCTATAGCACGGCACAGGTCTATATCAAACCCTACGTTGTTGCCAGAGGCATCAAGAGAGCCGTAGCCGGGAACATCGTTGCGGCTCGCGCAAATAAGCTTACCGCGATTTTTCACCAGATCCAATCGCGAATCTCCACTCGCGACAGCGGCGGTGGATTCGGTTGCTTCTTCACTGCTACAAGCAACGGTGATTAAGCCGACCATGCTGATGAGACCCATCAGTAAAACAAGATACTTCAGTCCCATAGGTCACCCCTCATTGATTAAATTTTTTTCCAAACAACTGACTTCAACAACGTTTTTCTGAAATTCCCGGGTCGATTGTAGTATAAATTGTGAATCGCAACAAGCGAGAGTGCTATGTCGTTAACAATTGTCCGATTTCGTGAGCGGAACTCGAAAGTCAATTCTACGGATTTAGTACTTTTGGTGGAAGGCATGCTAGCAGCAGATATTATCTAAACAAAATAAAAGATTTGATGGAAAGAAATGAGTATAGTCGGTAAAATACCCAGCTTGACCGCTAACCTCTTGGGTTCGGTTTGTCCCAGATTCCTTCAGGCGCCGGCGGGATCTTAACGACCCTGTCCACTACGATTCCTGGAGTATGGATAGAATCTGGATCCATCTGTCCAAGCTCTAGAATGTCTTCTTCAACCTCCACAATGGTAATCTTGCCTGCCATTGCCATTATGGGGTTGAAGTTGCGTTGGGAGCGTCGAAACTGGAGGTTCCCAAAAGTATCAGCCCGGTAGGCCCGAATGAAAGCGTAATCGGCGTGGAGCGGTGTCTCCAGGACGTAAGTGCGTCCGTTGAAATCGCGGTGTTCCTTGCCTTCTGCGGTCTCCGTGCCGACGCCTGTTGGCGTGTAGAACGCACCTATGCCTGCGCCAGCAGCACGCATTCGCTCCACCAACGTACCCTGGGGCACCAACTCAGCTTCAACTTCGCCGGATTCGTGGAGTTTCTCGAAAGTTGCTGCGCGCGAGGGGTGCGGTGCCGCTGTGAACGCGCAGACCATCTTGCGAATCTGACCGTTGTCTACGAGTTTGCCCACGTCCATGATCTCGCCCAGGCCGCCGTGGTTGTTGGAGATGCCCGTCAGGTCTTTTGCGCCCTGTCGTACCAGTGCTGCGATGAGGTTGCGGGGAACGCCGATGGAGCCGAAACCGCCCGACATAAAGACTGCGCCGTCCGGAATGTCTGCAATGGCCTCGTCAAAACTTGCGAAAACTTTGTTCTTCATGGCCTGACCTTTCTTGTCGCCTGCGGGAGAGGGGGCTAAAGCCAATCTGTCGCCTGTGGGCGAAGGAGACTAAAGCCAATCTGTCGCCTG
>JAPYRQ010000006.1:34708-42986 GCA_029936935.1 Dehalococcoidia bacterium
CTAAAGCCAATCTGTCGCCTGTGGGCGAAGGAGACTAAAGCCAATCTGTCGCCTGTGGGCGAAGGAGACTAAAGCCTGATATATCTCCAGCACACGGATTCTAGCATAGGTGTACGTACTGTCTAGCTTTAACTGCTATCCAGCGATATTGATCGCCCGCTTTGGGTTCCGTGGCGGCTTGGCCAGAAACACCACAGCGGCAGCGGCAAACCAGGTCACAATGATTAACAGGAAGGCTTCTTGGTAGGAACCGTAGATATCGAACATCCCTGCCACCAGCAACGGGCTCATAGCCCCACTCAGTGTGACGAAGGGTCGGAGGATGCCGTTGATGGCCCCCAAGTTCTCCCTGCCGAAGTAGTTGGCAATCATGAGCGGGCGCATGATGAAGAAGCCGCCAAGGGCTATGCCGTGTAAGCCACCGGCCAGTACCAGCGTGGGTACGTTCACGATGTTCAGGAAGAAGATAATGCTGACACCGGTGATTGCACACTGGGCCACCATGAGATAGCGAATGGGGAACCGCTCTGCCAGGATGCCCCACAGGAGCCTGATGCTGATGGAGCAGATGCCGTAAGCTGTTGCGGCCCACGCGCCTGTCGAGGGCGAGAAACCTAGATCTTCAAAGTAGGGTATCCAGTTGGCGTGGAAGCCACCCATGCCCAACATGGCCAGAAAAAAGGCGGCTACCAGCAGCCAGAACGTTTTGGTGCGTACGGCCTCGCTGCGAGTAAAGCTGCGTTCTCGTGTTAGGGGCCTCGCTGCGGCGAGAGGGGCCGACGAGCTTAGACCCACTTCGGTAGTTGAGTGTGATGCTTCCGGGCTAGACACGGGATCCGTGTCGCCGTCAGGGAGGAGGCCCATGTCCTCCGGCCTGGATCGTATCAAGAACGACAACGGCACCAGGAAGATCAGGACGATGAACCCCAGGACCATCCATGCATCCCTCCAGCCCACCAGGGAGATAATGCCGTGGACCAGGAACGGGAAGAAGAGCGGACCCATAGCGGTCCCCGTGGAGGCGATGGCCATTGCTCGACCTCGCTTGCGTACGAACCACTTGGGCACGATGGCCACGGTGAGCATCTCGGCCCCGGCGACCATAGATAGGGCTCCAAGTGCGCCGAAGAGTACATAGAACGCGGCCAGGTTATCAACCCATTTGAGGCTAATGAGCGAGAGGCCCATGGTAAGGCCGCTGGCGAACATGAGGATGCGTGGCCCGGAACGGGTGTCCTGCATCGGCCCGATGATAGGCGAAAGCGCCCCGGCCACCACTGACCTAATGAAGAAGGAAGCGAAGAAGGCTGAGCGTGACCAACCAAGCTCTTCGCCCATCGGGTTGACGAACACACTTGCGCCCCATACGCCTGCGCCGCTGGAAAGGGCCCCGGCAGCAACGGCAGCAATCACCATGATCCAACCATAGAAGAACCGTGGGTGCTTTGGCGGCATGCATACCTCGACTGCGGTTTGTGTCACTCAGGGAAATCGCCTGTGGCCAGTGACCCGGACAGGTTCCGAGTGTAGGGGGCTAGGTAGCGGGAGTCAAACAACGGTGGGTTAGAGGTACCGTTGGTACCCCACGGATGACGCGCTGAAACCTTCTCGCTCGTAGAACTCGTGGGCGTCATCGCGTTGGTTGCTGCTCTGTAGCTGCATCTTGTAGCCGCCTATCGAACGGATATGCTCCTCGCACCGTGCCAGCAGCGCGTGACCGATGCCTGTTTTGCGATGAGCCTCGTGCACCACCATGTGCTCTATCTGCGCCCATGGTTGAGCCGAGTGCGTGACGGCGGGAACGATGACCATTGTCACAGTGCCCACAACCACGTCGTCGAGTTCGGCAACCAGGTAGAGCATCCAGGGGTTGGAGTCTATGAGTTCAATGACCATTGCGGCATTTCCCGCGTTGGGTAACTCCCCTGAGGACGCCAACTGTCGATAGAGTTCCAGCAGCCCATCCACATCCTCCGGGCTGGCTTTTCGAATGAGTACATCGGCCATGGCATCCTCCAACGTGTGAAACGAATTAACCGCATTGTACACATCGTGGCATCCAGCACCCTACGGCATTGCCCTACCGCCTTACTTGGCATATAGTCGCGTCACAATTCAGAAGAGTATCGGGAGGCAATCATGGCAGGTACGCCCCACGGACAGTCGTACGGATCAAACAGGCCGGTAGTCATGGCGAGGAAGGGTATGGTCAGTTCCGGACATCCCCTGGCGTCGCAAGCCGGGATAACCGCGCTACAGAAGGGTGGCAATGCCATCGACGCAGCACTGGCCGTGGCCACTACTATCTCCGTGGTGGAGCCATTGATGTCAGGCATCGGCGGGGACGGCTTCATCATGATCTACACCAAGGCCGACGATAAGCTGCAGGTGGCCAACGCCACCGGGGCCGCGCCATACGCCGCTACTCTGGATAAATACCAGGCATCCGGCATCCCCATGAAAGGCATCCTTTCGGTGTCCGTGCCATCGCTGTTGAAGGGGTGGACAGAGGCCCACGCGCGCTACGGAACACTCTCTCTGAGCGAGGTCATGCAGCCTGCGCTGGAGCTTGCCGCCAACGGGTTCCCGGTGGGTCTCCTGCTGGCCAAGAACATCGCTGCTGACCCCATGATCTGCGAATTTCCTACGTCCGCGGCTGTCTACGCCCGGGCAGGTCGACCCATCCGTGCAGGCGAAATCGTGTATCAGGAGAATCTGGCCAAGACGTACGAGAAGATTCTCCGGGAGGGCGACGGCGTCTTCTACGAGGGCGAGGTAGGGCATGCCATCGTCAAGTTCTCTGAGGAACAGGGCGGCTTGCTGAGCATGAAGGACCTTGCCGACCACCATGTGCGATGGCAGGAGCCCATCTCCGTGGCATATAAAGGACATCGTGTCTACGAAGCGCCGCCCAACTCCAGTGGCCACGTGCTGCTGCAAGCGCTGAACCTGGCGGAGCAGTTCGATCTTGGTTCGTTGGGCGCGAACTCGCTTGAAGCGATTCACATGATGGTTGAAGCCAAACGCATGGCCTTCGCCGACCGCGAGGCGTACATGGCGGACCCAGAGTGGGTGGACGTGCCGATACCCGGACTGCTATCGAAAGAGTACGCAAAGGAGCGCGCCAAGGGCATCGATCCGGAGCGGTCAGCCGCAGAGATGGCAGCAGGCGACCCGTGGAAGTACCAGGACGGAGCCAAACCCAACGGGACAGCTCGCGTGTCCGCCGCCAAAGAGGACACAACGTGTTTCGCCGTCGTAGACCAGTGGGGCAACGCGGTTTCCATGTTGCAGAGCATCCAGAGCCAGTTCGGCTCCAGCGTCATCGCTGGGGAGACGGGCGTACTGCTGAACAACCGGATGACCTACTGGCACCTGGACCCCAGCCACATCGATGTGCTGGTACCGGGCAAGCGCGTTCGGCACACCATGAACCCGGTGATGGCCTTCAGGGAGGGTGCCGACGGCAAGCGTGAACTGGCTCTGGTATGCGGTACCCCGGGAGCGGACACCCAGGTGCAGACGAACTTCCAGGTCGTCACGCACGTCCTCGATTTCGGCATGACCGTAGCGGAGGCGGTAGAAGCGCCAAGGTGGCGGCACGTGCAGGATGGCACGGAGTCCACAGTGCCCCATGCCGCTACGGACGAGCTTCGCATGGAGGGCAGGTTCCCCACTGACGTCACGGACTCCCTCAAGAAGCGAGGCCATCCTGTTACGGTGCTTGAGGGCTGGGAGGCTGCAGGCAGTGAGGTGATGATCCAGGTGGATCCGGACACGGGTGTGCTTTCTGGCGCTGCCGACCCTCGTCGAGACGGCTACGCAATCGGGTGGTAGGGGAACGGCTGAAGTGTCTATCGGAGTTCAAGGCAAATAAAAAGGGCCCCTGCAACGGGGGCCCTTTTTTGCTAGAGAGGTTTCAGGCTATTGGTTTCGGGAATCAATCTCGCCCGTGTAATGAACGTCCACTTCGGTGGGGTCTGAAGGGTAAAGCGGGTAGAGAATCTGTGCTACCCGAATTGCCAGTTTGCGAAGCTCGTCATTCTCATTGTCGAAAGAGTCCGTGTGCTTGAATACTGTTGCGAATTTCATTGTTCCCTGCTCCTTTTAGTGTTTCCCCTCACTGAAATGAGTGTAGGCCCCCAAGCGCCCTGCAACATCGCCCGAATGGAGGAAAAGTAGGATGATGGGAGTGTGATGCCCGGGTGACCAAGCGGGAGGTTAACAGCCCCTCTAATGGGTGACAAGCGTATGTAAGTAGCTATTTGAACCAGTTTCTTCTAGGGTTGCCCCGGAAGGTACGTTGTGAGTTGAGAGGTGTGGATATGCAAGCATCACGGTTGGCCTCAATAGCGGGTCGGTACAGGAGCCTGACACTCGCATTGGTTGCCGTGGGGCTGCTGGCAACGGTGGGCTGTGGCGATGGAGGGTTCAACTACTCAAAAAGCGATGAGCCGATTGAGACGTACTCTGACTCGTTCGATGTGGAGCCATCGATTCGACTGTTCGTAGTGACCTTCAACGGAAGTATCACCGTTAAGGCATCAGTGGACGACAGGGTCACGGTCAACGCCACTGTACGACGTGCCGACAAGGTGGAATATCGCGTGGAGCAGGAGGGGAACACCATTACGGTCATAGTTGCGGAGCATGCCCGGACGACTGGCAAGAGCCCTGGAGCGGACATCGTGGTGACCGTTCCCGCGGACACGACGGTGAAGCTCACTACAAACAACGGGCCTATCGTGGTGCGAGGGGTTGAGCAGTCAGGCAACGTTGGGACGAGCAACGGGCTTATAGAGCTGATTGGCGTGAAGGGAACGTTCGTTGCCGAAACCAGCAATGGCCATATCACGGTCAATGATGCTGTGGGTAGCGTGATGCTGGAGACAACAAACGGGGCAATCAATTTTGCGGGTGAAATGACGGCTGGTGGTCGCAATATCATGAAGACATCGAACGGCTCTATCGACATCGCTCTTCAAGGGACGCCGAGCGTAGAAGTGGATGCGACAACAAACAACGCGACTATCAGGAGCGATATACCAATCAACACGTCATCAACAAAGAGCACAAAGCTTGAGGGGACTATCGGTAGCGGTGAGGCAAATCTTACGGCGGAGACATCGAACGGGTCGATTGTCATCCGATAGCGGGTGTGGCGAGGCAGGGTAGGTTACGTGGATTGGCGGAGGGAGTGGGATTCGAACCCACGGTGAGTTGCCCCACACCTGTTTTCAAATCAGGGATCCCTAGTACATCACCGTCCATTAACGTTCCCCTGTATCTGATAAGTACCCCTATTCATCCATTGTTGTTCGCCGGAGTCTCCCGCGGTTCATTGGTTAAGGTGGACTAAATCCCGTAGCTGGTTCAGCTGATCCACGACGCCTGAAACACTTCACCGGAAATCACCCAAATCCATTTTACCTGCAATAAAATGAGACTACAAAGGCTCGTGGTGACAAAACTGACAAAAGAAAACCCCCGCTTTGGGCGGGGTCTTTTCGTTGGGAACCAAGGTTAACCCTCCCGCGCACAGCGCCACTATCTGAGCCCTAGCTAAGAGCGCAGGGTAATCTTGCGCTCTTAGCTATTCAGTTATTAAGGACTACCCCCCCTCTACCACCCACCAGCTCAAATCCCTTGTTGCCCAGCTTCAAGGATTCGGTCTACAGAACGGCGGTGAACACCCTGTTCTCGAGCTATCTCTGACTTGCTCTTCCCTTCTGTAAGACTGTAAAATCTCCTTGGTTCAATATCGCATTGTTGACACCCCGGCCGACGAACCTAAAATGACTACAACTAGCCCTAATTTTTCTTCAGCAACGTTCTAAATCTATTTATGAGGTGGTCAAACTACGTGACTACTCTAAAACTTGCCATTAGCGAATCCCAGATCCAAGAATGTGTTGGGCGTCTGGCTCAACTGATTCAGGTCGACTACCAAGATCAGCCTCTTCTGGTGGTGGGAGCTTTGAATGGCTCGTTTGTTTTCCTGGCTGACTTGATTCGCCGTATGAATTTGCCAATCCAAGTCGATTTTATTCGGCTATCCAGCTACGATGAGTCAGAAAAGTCCTCAGGGACGGTTCGTCTCCACCATGGAGTTCGAACATCTGTGGCCGGTAAAAATGTCTTGGTAGTTGAGGATATTGTGGATACAGGGTTAACCGCCCAGTTTATACGAGGATACTTCGAGGACCAAGGCGCAGCTACGGTACGGATATGTTCGCTCTTAGATAAGCCAGTTCGGAGGCGTACTTCTGTCACTGTCGACTATGTAGGATTTGAAGTGCCAGACGAATTCCTGGTGGGATATGGTCTGGACTATAACCAGCAATATCGAGAGTTGCGAGCTCTCTACTCGCTAGAGGAGGAAATAGATGGTTCTTAGGTAAGCCCATCAGGATTACTCACGAATGCTGAATATAACTTTCCGAAATTTCCCCGGACAGATCTTACAAAGATTAAAGACTTGGGCATAAAAGGCGTTACAGGAAGTTACAAGCTATTGTAGTGGTCCTGATTTTGCCCCGGGCACTCCGAATTCTATTTGCACCGTATTGTACTAGGTAGGTACCGTCACTGTGGAGACGCCTTATAGGGACGCCCGGGACAATCACACGACGGCCGTAAATGTGCTGCCTTGCACACTTAAAATGAGTATTAGGAATGGTCTTACATACTATTGATTGAACACCCATATGTGATATGGTCGTGACGGTACCCACGTATTAGGTAAAACGTAAGGAGGAAACGATGTTGAGGGTAAGTAGGATGTTAGAGACTCTTTTTCATATGAGGGAGGCAGGTACGTCTGTACGGACCGAGATTCTTGCCGGCGTGGCGACCTTTCTTACCATGGCTTACATCACGGTTATGAACCCGAACATTCTGAGTGACGGAACAGGAATGGAATTCGGTGCTGTCTTTACGGCAACAATCATTGCAGCAGTGGTGGGCACATTGATAATGGGTCTCTGGGCTAATTGGCCAATAGCGTTGGCTCCTGGGATGGGCCTCAACGCGTTCTTCACCTACAGCGTCATTCACGGTGAAGGGTATAGTTACGAGGAGGCGCTAGCAGCTGTTTTGGTTTCCGGTATTGCTTTCGTAATACTGTCGGTTACTCCAGCGCGGAAATATATCATCAACTCCATACCGAGGAGCATGAAGTTTGGTATCGGCGCGGGTATCGGTCTATTTCTGGCAATCATCGGACTCAAGGGTGCGGGTGTGGTCGTTGACAATCCTGCAACATTGGTAGGGCTTGGGGATGTTGCCTCCTGGTCCGTTCTCCTGGCCGGTCTTGGTTTCATTATCATGTCCGTGCTAGACAAACGAGGCATACCCGGTTCGATCATCATCGGGATCCTGGCCGTATCGGTTATTGCCTGGATATTCGGCGCAGACGGATCCACGTTGGGTGGAGTGGTAGGCTCTGTGCCGAATCCTGAGCATGCCTTTCAACTAGATTTCAACGCACTGGCAACCGCAGGCTTTATCGGGATAGCCTTTTCATTCTTGTTCGTGGACTTTCTTGATACGGCAGGGACACTAACCTCTGTTGCTAATCTGACAGGCAAGATTAACGCCGATGGCGAGGTTGAAGATATTGACCGCGCATTACTTGCTGATTCTTCAGCAACGGTTATTGGAGCATTGGCGGGCACATCCAGTACTACTTCATATATAGAAAGTGGTGCTGGAGTCAAAGAGGGTGGCCGTACGGGCTTGACAGCGGTAACCGTAGCAGTGCTGTTCGCAGCTTGTCTCGGGTTAGCTCCATTGGCACAGTCCGTGCCAGCCTTCGCCACTGCTCCTGCTCTGATTTTCATTGCCACTTATTTCATCCGCAACCTGAAGGATATAGATTGGGATGATGTATCAGAATATGCACCTGCGGTTCTTGCTGCGATAGTTATGCCATTGACCTATAACATTGCGTATGGCATCGCTATCGGCTTTATCGCCTATGTCATCACCAAGGCGCTTAGTGGTAAAAGAGAGGCGCTGAACCTTGGGACAGTGGGCATCGCTATTGTGTCAGTTCTGTATTTCGTCGAATATTCGCTTTAGAAAATATTAATTTTAAGGGCCAGGCTGAGCTACTCGGCCTGGCCCTTCTTAACCTTTTGATCGCCGTCGGCCAAATGCTAGTACAGGCACATGTTCCCCCTATTAGTGTCGTCTTAGTACTATTAGGGATTCTCTACATCACTTTCTACGCCGAGGGCCTTTCAAATTTTTCAACCAATTTTTCTAACAATAGGAT
>JAPYRQ010000007.1 GCA_029936935.1 Dehalococcoidia bacterium
GTCCAGGGTCTACCGGGGTTGTCGGGCACCCAAGGCATTCCAGGCCTCTCCGGAACCATTGCCAGCCTTGATTCCCCACTGACTCTCTTCGGTGTGGACTTTGATTTGTCAGTGAGCCAGGGAGGATGGGTTGGTATCATCTCCAAGTCCATCACCATCACCAAACCATCGAAAGTACTGGTGGTGGCCAGCGCCACTGCTTCAATGAGTTGCGCCATCAACTCCACGTGCGATTATTTTTTCTGGCTGACCGTCGCCACAAACGTCGTAGACACGGGCGATGCCAGAGAGGTGCAGATAAGCAAGCTCGAACGCCAGATGACCCTACCGATAGCGATTAATCGTGTTATTACCCTTGCACCAGGTGAGTACACGCTACAATTACTGGGGTTGAATGAGACTCCCATTGGGCCACTTATCAGGAACGTCATGCTCACAACAATGATTATTGAGGACTAGCATCAACTCAAGGTAATTCCCTTTAGCAAATAAACAGCCACCCCCATGAAGCTCATGGAGGTGGCTGTTTTTGTGTCCGGTAACTCCAATCTTCTCCCTGCCTAAAGTGAGTAATCCGAAAGGATTATGGTGCCGCTCTCAACTTCATACCCATAGGTGATGCCTGAGCCGCCGCATGAGAGGAAGATAGCACCGTGGATGCAGGAATCGGTAGTCATAGCATCCGCAACAATTGTGTCCAAGGGGAGAGATATTCATGGTGAAAACAGCAACAAAGAGAGGTCGTGCTCCGATGGCGCTCATGGAAAAGACAGTGCTCACCGTCTCTGAAGCCGCTGCGATGCTTAACGCTCACCCTAACTCCGTCCGACGCTGGGCAGATATGGGTCTGCTCTCCAGCTTCCGCATAGGCCTGCGCGGCGATCGAAGGTTCCGAGTCGAAGACATCGCCTTCCTGGTTGACTCCTGGAAGCGTTCCGAGATCCCAGCGGAGTTTGCTGGATAACAACGCCTCGCTGGTCTCTCATCCCCGAATAAGAACTCCGCTCCACCCCTCATGTCCTCTTGTGTTTCCTCTGTCCCCAGTGTCGTAGCTTTTTGCCCTTGCCAGATTGAACGTACATGATGCAAACTCTTGGTTGCCGTGCGTGGGGCTGGCCAGAGGGCCAGCAGCTTTAGTCCCCGCCGGAGGCGACATGTGCCTGAGACTGGCCTGAGGGCCAGCGGGGCCGAACATAGCGAACTTTAGTCCCCGCCGGAGGCAATACGGGCTTTAGTCCCTCGGCCTCAGCCGAAATACAAAAGGAGTCCAGATTATGACCACCACCAAAGCTGACCTAAAACATAAGAGTCGCATTGTTACAGACGGCGTCGACAGAGCACCAGCTCGATCCATGTTGCGAGCCGTCGGCCTGAACGATGACGATATGAACAAGCCCTTTGTGGCGATTGCCAACCTGGCCAGCGATGTCACGCCCTGCAACGTGCACCTTGATCGTGTGGCGCAGGCCGTAAAGGAGGGTGTGCGACGGGCTAACGGCGTTCCGTTCCTCTTCGGCACCATCACGGTCAGCGACGGTATCTCCATGGGCACTGAGGGCATGAAAGCCTCTCTGGTCAGTCGAGAGGTCATTGCTGACTCCATTGAGACGGTCTGCTTTGGTGAGAGCATGGACGCGCTCATCACGGTGGCCGCATGCGACAAGAACATGCCTGGTTCGCTTATGGCGATGGCTCGGTTGAACATTCCATCGATCTTTGTCTACGGCGGAGCGATCTTGCCGGGCGACTACATGGGCAAGGACATCAACATCCAGGACATGTTTGAGGCCGTTGGCGCACATGCCCAGGGTAACCTCAGTGAGAAAGAACTCCTGGCGATGGAACGCATCGCTTGCCCCGGTGAAGGCGCTTGTGCGGGCATGTTCACGGCAAACACCATGTCGTCAGCCATCGAGGCTCTGGGCATGTCTCTACCCGGAGCGGCATCCGTCCCCGCGGTAGACCCCAAGGCAGAAGGCATTGCGCACCAGGCAGCGGCGGCGCTCTACGAACTCCTGGAACGTGGAATCACCCCCCGAGACATTATGACAAAGGACGCGTTTGAGAACGCCATCACCGTAGTCCTGGCGATGGGCGGCTCTACCAACGCTGTGTTGCACTTACTCGCCATGGCCAGAGAGGCGAAGGTCGACCTAAAGATCGACGACTTCGACCGTCTCAGCCGTGTGACCCCGTATCTGACAGACCTTCGACCAGCCGGTCGATTCGTCATGTCTGACCTGGACAAGGTCGGCGGTGTGCCGGTAGTCATGCGGGAGCTGCTGAACGCGGGCCTGCTCCATCCCAACGTCATGACGGTCACAGGCAAGACGCTGCAAGAGAACCTGGACGCGATTGATACACCTGCTGCCGATGGCCAGGTCGTTCATCCCACATCGGCCCCTCGCACACCCACAGGCGGTCTGGTTATCCTTCGCGGCAACCTGACACCGGAAGGCGCCGTGATGAAGGTGTCCGGCACCAAGCACCACACCCACGAAGGCCCGGCCAAGGTCTATGACGGCGAGCGAGCCACCTTCGAGGCCGTCTCTCGCGGCGAGATCAACAAGGGCGATGTAGTGGTCATCCGCTATGAAGGCCCCAAGGGCGGCCCCGGCATGCAGGAGATGCTGGCCGTCACCGGAGCAATCATGGGCCAGGGTCTAGGCGACGATGTGTTACTGTTGACCGACGGTCGGTTCTCCGGCGCAACACACGGCCCCATGATCGGACACGTTGCACCAGAAGCTGCAGTCGGTGGCCCCATCGCGTTGGTGCAGAACGGGGACATCATTGTGCTGGACGTGGAAAAACGCGACCTGAGTATGAAGGTCTCCGATGAGGAGATCGCTCGCAGGGGGGCCGCATGGCAGCCACGCCCAATCCCCTACGAGAGGGGTGTCATGGCCAAGTACGCCAAGTTGGTGGGCACTGCATCGGAGGGTGCCGTCACTTCCTAGCTCAAAATAACGACTTAGCTAAAAGGAGCCCCGAATTAAATCGGGGCTCCTTTTCTATTCACACTGGATTCGTTGGCCTGTATCCGCCGACAAGAGGCCCTAAGATTTTTTAGTGGCTGAGATAGACGCGCTGTACCAGAACTGGCCGTCCCAAATGGCGTCGCTCTCGGACCGCTCTACTTTCACATCCTGAAACCCTGCGTTCCGGATAATCTGTGCGTACTCGTCCACTGGGAGGGATCCGGAGATGCATCCGGTCATCAGGGCCATGTCCTCTTTTTCGGCCTCTGTCGCAGGCCGCGTCAGCACGATGTCCGAGATCATTACCCTGCCGCCCGTACTCAACACGCGATAGGCCTCACGGAACACCGCGTCCTTGTCGGGCGCAAGATTGACCACACAGTTGGACATCACCACATCCACCGTAGCGTCTTTCAAGGGAAGGTCTTCAATGTCGCCTTTCTTAAACGAGACATTCTTCAGACCCAGCTTTACCGCGTTTTCCTCCGCCCGGTCGATCATATCCTGCGTGAAGTCCACGCCAATCACTACGCCGGTGTTACCGACATGCTGTGTCGCCAGGAAGCAATCCAGGCCTGCTCCGCTCCCAAGGTCCAGCACAGTCTCACCCGGTTGCATACTGGCCAGAGCAACAGGATTACCGCATCCAAAGGTGACCGCGCCTTCCGGCAGCTGGGCCAGGGCCTCTGCGGAATAGCCCGCCAGTGAGCCTGCGTTATTCCCGCAGGAACAATCAACCTCGCAACAGCTTGTCGCCTCATTGAGCATCGTTGCGTAGGTCTCTGATATTTCGACTTTAAGTTGTATGGGTGTCTTCATCCGGGGACTCCTTTCGTTGTACCTGTAACACATCTTGGTGAGAACTGGCGATTGAAACCAATCCGGCAACACCCAGCTTCAGGGACTCCAGAGCACCCGGGGCAAGGCAATAGCACACAGCAGGACCCTGGATCTCACCGGTGATGATGCCTGCCTCTTTCAGCACCTTGAGATGCTGGGAGACCGTAGCCTGGGCAAGAGGTATCTCATCGACGACTTCGCTGCATACACAAGACTGCCGCACAGAGAGGAGTTGCACTATACGCAATCGCGCGGGGTGTGCCAACGCCTTAAACATGCGAACGAGTTGTTCGTCTGGGATGGTTGCCATAGAGGAAGAGGTAGCTGTACTCATCGTCTGTTTCACCATACATCGTAATTTTACGATTAAGCAAGTGTAGAGTCAAGCCGTAGTTGTATCAATAGTGTCCTCATGTCCTAGCCCCCTACGTCCAACCAAATCAGGAGGAGCCCAAAGAGTGGATCCAGGGCTAGCCCTGGCTATGCCGCACCCAACTCAGAAAATATCTTGACCCCACCCTCGAGGGTACGCTGTACCGGACACCTGTCTGCAATCTCGTGGAGTCGTTCAAGTTGTTCTGTGTCCAAATTCCCGGACACTGTTATATGTTTTCTAATGACGTCCAGCAGCACGTTGGAATCTTCCTCGCACTCCTCACAGTCCCTGGCATGGACGCGACTATGATCCAGTACCACCGTGACATCGCCCAACGGCCAACCCTTGCGATCGGCGTACAGCCGAAGGGTCATGGCAGTTCAGGTGCCAAGGGCGGCCAGCAGCAATCCGTAGGGGTCCGGCCCCGCGCCGTCTCCGGGGGGCGGAGGCTCGTCAGCGATGAACGTGCCATACTCTGTGGTCACAGAGTGTTTAAGGTTGTCCAGTGACTGTACCGTTACCGTGGCCATGGCCTCTCCTTGCACGACGGCTGATCGCTGTTGGTTTACTCCTGACCCACCAAGATGTCATCGCCCTCCACTCGCACTGAGTATTTCTGCAATGCGAATGCTGCCGGACCCTGTGACACCGCTCCCGTGGTCACATCAAAGACGCTACCGTGATAGGGACATTGAACCTCGTTCCCGTCCAATGTCCCCTTGTCGTCCACAATGGGAAGCTCCGCGTGGGGGCAGGTGTTGCCGACGGCGAAGAATTCTCCGTTCACATTGCCCAACAGCACCGGATTCAGCCTCACCTCAACCCTGACCATCTCGCCCGGCTGCAGGTCTCCCACCTTGATTACCTTCTCAAGGTCTGCCATTGTCCACTCCCCCTGGTTTTATCTCTTAGCTCGCATCGACGTCCACAAGCACGCTCCCGCCATCAACGCGCACCGCATACTTCGTCAGGCATTCGGTGGCGAGGCCTCTAACCAAATCCCCCGTAGCCATGTCAAAGATGCTGCCGTGGTGGGGACATTTCACCTGGTTATCGTGCATGCTGCTCTTATGCTCGAGGATGGGTCGGGCAGAATGCGGGCAGATGTTGCTCACCGCGTAGAACTCTCCGTCCACGTTTCCGATCAACACCGCCGTAGACCCGATGTCCACTTTTACAATCTCACCGGGTTTCAGATATTCAACGTTCAGGGCCTTTTTAAACTCACCCATTGCTCCCCCCTGTGTTGTATGACGTTCATTTGCCCACTCATTCAAAGCTACCAAGTCCACATGCGAATAATATTGACCGTGGAATCAGAGCACGCGGGCATTAGGGTGTCAACCCACGGCCATGACTGCTACGCCACAGCATGGTAGTCTATTGCCGCAAATCAACACCTGTTAGGAGAAGCGAAATGGCAATCTGGATGAACGTGTTCATAGAAGCTAAAGAGGGTAAGGGCAACGAGCTGGCTCAGAGCTATGCAGAGCGTTGCCCGGACATCCGCAAGGAGCCCGGCTGCAACCAGTTCGAGTTCTATCAGAGCATCGAGCGCCCTGACTTCTTCATCCTGCACGAAGAGTGGGCAGACGAGGCGGCTCTGGACGCCCATCGACTCCTGACGCAGCAACAGGGTGTAGACACTTCCCATCTGCGGAAAGGCACCCACCACCGCGAATACATCAGCGTCAGCTAGCGACCTCTTTTGTGAGGAGCGATTATAGTGGCGATGTTGGTTCTACGCATACGTAAATGGCGCATTCCGCTGGTAGGGGCGTTGGTGTTTCTGGCGCTCCTGTACGGTGGTGTTTCTGTGCTCCTTGCCAACGGCGTCACCAAGGCAGAACGGGAAGCATTCGACCACACACCAGTCGAGTACAACCTGCCCTTTAACAACGTGGAATTCACCACCGGAGGCAGCGACATCACGCTGAAGGGCTGGCACATACCAACCACTGAGGACTCACCCACCATCATCTTCGTCCACCGACTGGGAAGCAGCCGCGCCGGTGACGAGGCCGTGGGTCTCGCTGCAAGACTGTGGGCAGAGGGCTTCAACACCCTCCTGTTCGATCTGCGTGGCCACGGAACATCGGGCGATGGCAAGGTGCCCGGCGGCTACTTTGAGCAGTACGACCTGCTTGGAGCCTACGACTACCTGATCGGGCGAGGCGTGCCGTCAGACAACATCGGTGTCATAGGTTTCTCGATGGGCGCTGCAACGTCGGTTCTTGGGGTGGCGCAGGAGTCGGGCATCCATGCACTGGTTGTCGACAGCCCCTTCGCCAACGCCTCTGACCTCATCGCTCAGGAGGTCGCCCGCAGGACGCCGGTGCCCAAGTGGCTCGTGCCGCTGTTCGGGCCGGGTACCAAGCTGGCAGCGAGTGTGCTCCACGACATCAAGCTGGGCGACATCGACCCCGAATCCGCTGCGGCTGGCATTGACTTCCCCATCCTACTGATTCACGGCATGGAGGACGAGCGCATCCCGGTGGAGCAGGGCATCAGAGTCCATGCAGCATCGCACCAAAGCAGCAGTCTATGGCTGGTGCCGGACACCGACCATGTTGACGCGTTCCTGAACTTCCCCGACGAGTACACGGAGCGCGTGGTCGCCTACTTCCGTGGGCGGCTTGGCCAGCCTTAATACAGGCTCGCGTCTCTGACAGTAATCAGCCATAATGTATCTACACAAACTAACAGACGATAACGAAAGGTCCTCATGCCGAAAGTAGGTCGACGTGGAAGAGGTTTTTATCCTCGGCGCAGCGCGGACTCCTTTAGGAAAGCTATCCGGCTCGCTAAGTACGGTCCCAGCCCCGACGCTGGGGGCGATAGCGATAAAGGGAGCCCTGGAGCGAGCGGGAGTAAGCCCGGAGCAGGTGGACTACACCCTGATGGGCAACGTGCTCCAGGCAGGCGTGGGCCAGGCTCCGGCCCGGCAGGCGGCGATAAACGCGGGGATTCCCGTGATCGCGTCGGCAATGACCGTGAACAAGGTGTGCGCCAGCGGCCTGACAGCATCGGTGCTGGGCGCAGGGATGATCCGGCTGGGAGACGCAGAGATCGTGGTGGCCGGGGGTATGGAGAACATGAGCCTGGCTCCCCACCTGCTCAAAGGCAGCCGCAACGGCGTCCGTCTGGGAAACTGGGAGATGGCGGACAGCATGATGCAGGACGGCCTGTGGTGCACCCTGGCGGGTCAGGATATGGCGTCGGCAGCAGAGGCGATAGGGGACAAACACGGAGTGACGAGGGAGGAGCAGGACGCGTTCGCCCTCCGGAGCCACCAACGAGCGATGGCGGCCGCGATGGAAGGATCGTTCCGGGACGAGATCGTCCCCGTCACGGTGGCCACACGCCGCAGTTCGATACTCGTAGAGAAGGACGAGGGCCCTCGGGCGGAAACGTCCCTAGAGGCCCTAGGAAACCTTCGGCCAGCCTTCTCCCAGGGGAAATCCGTGACGGCGGGGAACGCGTCTCAGATAAGCGACGGAGCGGCAGCGGTAGTACTGGCGGGAGCATCTACGGTGGAACGGCTCGGGCTAAACCCGGTAGCAAGAATAAGCGGCTACTCGCACGCGGGAGTGGATCCGGCGTGGCTTTTCGAGGGACCGGTAGCGGCAACCCTCGCTCTCGAAGCGAAAACCGGCCTCAAGCTGGAGGATTTCGATCTGGTGGAGACCAACGAGGCTTTCGCGGCCCAGGCCCTGGCCAACGGGGTGGCCCTGAAGTACGACTGGAACAAGGTGAACATCCACGGGGGAGCAGTAGCCCTGGGACACCCATTGGGAGCAAGTGGGGCGAGAATACTGGTGACGCTGCTCCACGCCCTGAAGCAAAAGGGCGGCCGAAGGGGTTTGGCGACGATATGCCACGGCGGGGGCGGGGGAGTAGCCCTAAGCGTTGAACTTGTCTAGACCCTTCAAGTCTCTAGCTATCTAACGGCATAACAACCGCGACAACTCGTACTTGTTTTGGGATACGTTCATTCGTCTTCTTTCATTGGAGAATTTTCGTTATCAGGTTCTAATTGCATCCCATCAATTTCAGCCAAAATCAACTTCTTAGTCTCCTCCGGCATGTAGGCAGTATTTGCGATAGCTCGCAAAAGTGTGTCATTCACCTTAGCTGCAGTGACACGCTAACTCTGCTTCAGCTCTGGGTATTGTTCTTCCAAGATTACCAGAAAGCGGTCACGGAACCTTCGCTCCCGCTTCAATGTCCACCAATTCCAAATAATAGCCGCAATGTATGCAACGAAAACGAAGATAAATATCGAGTTAAGAAAGTCTAGTGCACGGCCCCAATCAACCTCAATTTCACCTATCCTAATATCTTTGGAAATATCCGCGATTGGGTCGACGGCATTATCCCAAAACATCTGGACCATCCAAGAGCCGACGGCTAATACAATAAGCACCAGAAAAATCGTAGTAACTGGTCGTCCGACTCGGCCGAATCGCTCCTCCATCATTTTGAGGAGTCCTGGCAAGAATTCTTCCATACATCAATTCTGCCACTGCACTTGTTAATTCCGGTATACAATCATGGAGTATTTTCAACTATTGTCATTGGGTGTGCAGACAAGTCTCTAAGTGCAACCAGAAAAAAATGGAGTTCAGAATGGACAGAGATGGGGATACCAAGTCTGACATTTGTCCGCTTTGCAGCAAAATAAAACCTACTACTCATACATATAGAATTCCCAAAAAATCTCAGGATGAAAAATTCAACGATTACATGAATTATGGGAATTCTAAACGCAACACAAAGGGGAGTTTGGTTTGTATCAACGAAGAAAATGGCATCCATGATAAATTGAGGCCACGCACAAACCGCTAATTAATTCCGATATCCAATCACACAAATATTCCTCCTTCCCCCACCTGCCATTCTGAGGAGCTTAGCCTTGGTTTTGGGAGCCACTAGGCCACACGGGTCCAGGGCGAGCCTCACCGCCTTATCTCACTAGCCCCAATAACCTCGTTCCTGTTACCCTCTCCTCGCAGGGGCATGGACTGCGCCCGTCATGGATGACCCGCGACCTTCTGACCCGCAGGTCAGTCCCCAACATATGTGTCATATAGAACAAAGAGTTGTTTCAGCAGTTATGTCCAATATTCTCGTGAGGTGGGCAGCTAGCACCCAGCTATGTGTCCAGGCCTAAGCCCTGGGAATTGTTTCCTCTAAATAAATTAAAAGCCAACCAAAGGAACACACATGAACGTCGCTGAACGGATGTCGCTACTGGGTACGGAGTCGGCCTTTGAGGTGCTGGCCAGGGCCAAGGCGCTGGAGGCCCAGGGCAAGGACATCGTCCACCTTGAGATAGGCGAGCCCGACTTCGATACGCCCAAGCACATCAAGGATGCTGCGATCAAAGCCCTTCAGGACGGCTACACCCACTACGTCCCAACACCCGGCATCCCGGAGGTGCGGCAGGCTGTGGCTCGCAACGTGGGGGAGCGTCGCGGCATGGACATAGATTGGAACCGCGTCATCATCACCCCCGGCGCAAAACCCATCATGTTCTTCACGCTGCTCGCCCTCGCAGAACCCGGCGCGGAGGTCATCTATCCCGACCCCGGCTTCCCCATTTACGAGTCGATGGTCAACTTCTGCGGCGCTAAGGCCGTTCCTATGCCCTTGCGAGGCGAGTCCGATTACCATCCCGACCTCGATGAGTTCGCCACCCTGGTGAACAAGAACACGCGACTCGTGATACTGAACTCGCCCCACAACCCCTGCGGCTCCGTGCTGTCACGTGAGGAGATCGAGCGCATCGCGGCCATCGTGCGGGAGCAGTCGGACGCCTACATCCTTGCCGATGAGGTGTACAAGGACCTTCTGTACACGGGCGAGCACGTCAGCATCGCCACCATGCCCGGCATGGCAGGCCGCACCATCATCCTGGACGGGCTGTCCAAGAGCTACGCCATGACCGGATGGCGGCTGGGCTACGGCGTGTTTCCGGAGCCGCTGGTGGAGCACATCACCAAACTGGCCGTGAACAGCGTCTCCTGCGCCAACGCATTCTCGCAGATGGCCATGATCGCCGCGCTGGAGGGGCCGCAGGACAGCGTGAGTGCCATGCGTGAGGAGTTCATGAAGCGTCGCGATGTTGTTGTGGAAGGGCTTCGCAGCATCCCGGGAGTGACATGCCCCATGCCTGAGGGCGCGTTCTACGCCTTCCCAAGCATCAAGGGCACAGGCTTGACCAGCATGGAGTTCGAGGCGAAGGCGCTCCAAGAAGCAGGCGTGGCTGTCCTGTCCGGCAGCGCCTTTGGCGGCTACGGCGATGGCTACGTTCGGTTGTCCTATGCCAACTCCGTGAAGAACCTCCAGAAGGCCATTGAGCGACTTCGAGGCATGGTGAAGGGCTAGCCCTTCACTCAAAAGACCTGCAGTTACTTAAGAATGCAGCATCAATCAGGAAGAGGCAGGCGCTGTGCGTCGACCAACAATCCTGAACTGGTAGTACAACGCGTTCAACAACCCCAGTAGCAGTAAAGTGGTCCCAGCTATCGCTACGGTGTGGTAGTTGTCCGCCACCTGGCTTATCCGAATGACAGACGAATCGCCGGAACTCATCAGGATGCCGCCCAGCGTTGCGCCCGTTGAACCAGCCATCATGATCACAGCGATGAAGAGGGCAGAAGCAGTCCCTATGTGGCCCGGTGGAATCGCGTTCATCTGAGCGCTACCAGCGGATGTCTGGTACATGCCCGCCCCTGAGCCCATGATTACCAGGGCCAGCGCGATATGGAGGATCGAGGCATTTTCATCGATGAACAACAGCAATCCCACACCAATCACCTGCGCTACCATCCCCGCCAACATGACTGGGCCCACTCCTAGGCGAGCGGACAACTTGCCGCCAACGAGGCCTCCAGCAAGCATGAACCCCGGCGCGATGGCGAACAGTGCACCGGAGGCGGTAGAACTCAGCTCCAAAGACCGCACCAGGAAGAACGGAAGGACCAGCGTTGTTGTGGAATTCCCCATGACCTGAAGCACCAACCCCATGCTGCTCACCACCACGGCCTTGCTGCGGAATATCGCCAGGTCCAAAACGGGCTTGAAGACGCGTCCCTCTCGCCAAACGAAGGCTGCCATCAAGACCATCCCCAACGTGGCCAACCCGATGATGCCGGGCGAGGTCGCTCCCCAGTCGGACGTCCTGTTCAGCGCAACCAAAAGAGAGCCCAAACCCACAAACCCCAACGTCGACCCCATAATGTCGAAGTTCGCTATCGGTAGCCGCTCTTCTCGGCGCAACAAGAAATACGACAGCATCACCGTGAGGACAGCCAGCGGCGCAACGGCTACGTAGATAGAACGCCAACCAAATTCATCGATGAGTTGCCCACCGATCAGCGGCCCAGATCCTGCTCCAAGCCCCACCGCCGCAATAATGATGCCCAACGCCATGCCACGTCGCTCCGGCGGGAACCCTTCCATACCAATGGCGTTCCGTGTAGAGAGGAAGAACGCACAGCCTAGACCCTGAACTATCCTTGCCCCTATGAGCGTTGGCAAGTTCGGAGACAGGTACGAACCGATGAGACCAAGGACGAACACGCCCAGCCCGATGGTGAACAACCGACGTCGTCCCAGCGAAGTCGCAAGGGAACCGATGGGCAGCGCCAGACCAAGGATCATAAACTGCAGGGCCACAGAAACCCAGACGGCACCGGCGGGGGATGCATCAAACTCATCGGCAATGAAGGGAAGCGCAATGGCGTTCATTGAGCCGTCCAGCGTAAACAACAGCGCACTCAACGCCGTCAGCGATAGTGGCATCCAGGCCGTGGCCATGGTCACGTGGATGGTATGTTGCGCTGCAGGCTCAGGTTGAGGTGAAGTCATAGGCATGGAGTGTACACGGTTTCGGCCTTTGCTCCTACGGTGCCTGCGATGATGACTCCAAAACGGCACCCGAAGCGTAGTACCTCACAAGCAGATCAAGCATCACATATAATGAAGACAGAAACCTGGAGGGCTGACATGGACGCAACAGCGTACAACGAATCAACACAGAACCAGTGGATACGCACACTGTTCATCCCTTTCCTCATTGGAGGGGTAGCGATAGGTGTGGCCGTGGTCGGCTCGATACTCACGGGGTCAGGAGCTGACGCAACGGGTGGCGTCAACGGGTTCATAGAATCGCTGTCCGGAAGCTCCGGGTCACGACTTGGCGGCATAGGCCTACTGGGCTTCACCTTTGGCGCAGGGATGGTATCCACTGTGAACCCCTGCGGTTTCGCCATGCTCCCAGCCTATCTGGGGATGTACCTCGGTGCCGCCGACTCCCAAGATGCACGCGCAAACCCGGTCGTTCACTTCAAACAGGCAACAATCGTCGGGGTCTTTGTCACACTGGGCGTTATGCTCCTGTTCGGTACCGTCGGCGTTATCCTTGCTGCGGGTCTCACCACAGTACGTTCTGTGATTCCCTGGCTTGGGCTGGTCATCGGTGGCGTGCTGACCTTTGGCGGTGCATGGGTGCTCATGGGCGGCAAGCTCAACATCGGGGTGTTCAGTCGCGCGGCCTCACACATGGGCGATGCACGAGAAGTGAACGCAAAGAGCTACTTCCTCTTCGGGCTGAGCTACGGCACAGCGTCGTTGAGTTGCACATTGCCCATCTTCATCGCAGTGGTCGGATTCGGCACAACAACCGGCTTCATGACAGCAACAGGCCAATTCCTGTTGTACGGACTGGGCATGGGCACCGTCATCCTGACGCTGACGTTGAGCATGGCTATCTTCAAAGGCGCAATGGTTGGCGCGCTCCGCAAGCTACTTCCGTTCATCCAACCCATCAGTGCCACAGTGATGATCCTAGCTGGTTCTTACATCGTGTTCTACTGGCTCACGCTGGGGCGCGACCTCCTCTAGCAAGGGCAAGCCCTTGACCCATATACCTGACGGTTACCCAAGTAGACTTACGAGGTAACTAATATGACTCTTCAGAGGCCCACCGGGTACGGTGGATCTCTCTATTTCCACCCATTGAGACATAGGCTAACACCCTGTACAATACCGCCCAACTAAACTCTGATTCACACGTAACTTCCAGGAGGCGCGCCATGCAGTTGAAGGACAAAGTCGTCATCGTCACCGGAGCAGCAACGCACATCGGGCAGGCCTACGCGGTACGCCTCGCCCAGGAGGGCGCCAAGGTGGTTGCCTGCGACATCCTTGATTGCGGGACCACAGCCGAGTTGGTTATGGAAGCAGGCGGCGAAGTACTGCCCATCATCACGGACGTGACCAAAGAAGAAGACACGTTGGAGATGGCCCGACTGACCGTGGAGAAGTTCGGGCGAATCGACTGCATCGTGAACAACGCGGGCATCTTCGATGGACTGACCGCCAAACCCATTCTTGATGTGGACATGGCGGAGTGGGACAAGGTGTACGAGGTCAACGTCAAAGGCATGTTCCTATGCTGCCGGGCAGTCTTCCCGTACATGAAGGAACAGGGCGGCGGCAAGATCATCAACGTGGGCTCAGGCATCTGGCTGCAGGGCATGCCCGGCGTCCCCCACTACGTTTCGTCGAAGGCTGCCGTCATGGGCTTGACGCGCACGCTGGCCAAGGAACTAGGCCAGTTCAACATCAACGTGAACACCCTGGCACCCGGTGGTACCGACAGTGGTGCGAGTATCGGCCGTGACGAAAACTCCCCAGCTGCACCCAGTCGGGCCGGCCGGTCGATTGCTAGAACCGAGACCTCGGAGGATCTGACGGGCACCATGGTGTTCCTGGCTTCATCCGACAGCGATTTCATTACCGGTCAGATGATCACCATCAACGGTGGAGACGCCTTGTACTAAAACGAGCGAAGGCCTGATTGAAGGGAGATTGGTCATGACAACGAAGCACGACTTTCAGGTTATTGATGCGGACGCCCACGTGGTGGAGAGCGATCGCACCTGGGAATATTTGGATCCGGCAGATCGGAAATATCGACCTTCACTGGTGTCTGCAGGGGGTGATAAACCGACCCTCCACTGGTTGATCGATGGGAAGATAAGCGGACACAGAGCGGCAGCCCCGGACCAGCGCCTACTTGCAGAGATATCTCAGCGCTCCGGAAGGGACGTAGAGACACCGGTTGGAGCGCGGGAGATGGAAGACATTTCTGCCAGGCTACAACACATGGACCAACTAGGTGTGGACGTTCAAGTGTTGTATCACACGATGTGGATTGAGGAAGTCACAACGCGTCCTGAGATTGATGTGGCGCTTAGCCGCAGTTGGAACCGTTGGTTGGCCGATATCTGGAAAGACGGCAAAGGCAGACTTCGTTGGTCGTGCGTTCCCCCGTTTACAGATATGGATAACGCCCTGAAGGAAATCAAAACCGCACGGAAGAACGGCGCCGTTGCCATTTCAATTCGCCCGATGGAGGGCAGCCGTCTGCTCCTAGACCCGTATTTCTATCCGGTCTATGAACTGGCAAGCGAACTGGACATGGCCATTGCCGTTCACATTGCAAACGGAAACGCCGCTGTGTGTGATGCTCTGGCATCCCCCTATGACCCTGGCGCAGCATTCGGGCGTTTTAGGGTTCCTACCGTGGCATCATGTCACGCACTCATTATGAGCGAGATTCCCCAGCGTTTCCCAAAGCTTCGATGGGCCTTTGTTGAATCGTCATCTCAGTGGATTCCCTGGGTGATCAATGAGGCAAAACGACGGTACACTGGCGCGGGGAAGCCCTTTCCAGAGAACGTCCTACAAGAGTATCAGTTCTACGTGGCGTGCCAGTCTGATGACGACCTGCCCTATATCCTGAAGTATTCCGGGGACGACAACATCATCACAGGGTCTGATTACGGTCATGCTGATCCGTCCAGTCAGTTGGACACACTGGATTTAGTGCGTCAAATGGAAGGCGTTAGCCAACGCCAAAAGGACAATATTCTCTATCACAACCCCAAGGTGCTCTACGGACTGTAGTCGACACACCTCAAATCATCAGGAGAGATACATGCTAACCAAAGAGGATAACGCCCTCCTTACCCAGACCGGGCCCGGAACACCAATGGGAGAACTTTTCCGGCGATTCTGGCTTCCGGCTCTGGTGGACAACGAAATTACAGCAGACGGCGCCCCCGTGCGCCTACGAATCCTGAGCGAGGACTTGGTGGCTTTCCGTGATACCGATGGCAAAGTCGGCATCATTGACGCCTATTGCCCACATAAGCTTGCGCCCCTGTTCTTCGGTCGAAATGAGGAATGCGGCCTGCGTTGCGTCTACCACGGCTGGAAATTCGATGTGGATGGCACCTGCGTGGAGATGGCCAACGAGCCGCCGGAAAACAGGTTCCAGGACAAGGTAAAGATCAAAGCCTATCCAACCCAGGAGTGGGGCGGACTTGTATGGGTCTACATGGGGCCAGCACATTTGACGCCTGAGCTGCCACAGTTCGAGTGGGGTAGAGTACCGGCGACACACAGACACCTTGCACGGTGGCTCCAGGAAACCAATTATGCACAGGGGATGGAGGGTGAGATTGATACGTCTCACATCTCCTTCCTCCACGGTGGGCTCACACCGTACCTCCGCGATAATCCGGACGAACGACCAACCCGACAAGGAGCAACCAGGAGTCTGGCGTTGGTGGACGGTGCGCCCAAGCTCACATTGAACCGCACCGATTACGGCTTTGTGTACGGTGCCAGACGCGACACAGGCGAAGGCGACTTCTACTGGCGCGTAACCCAGTGGCTTGTTCCCATGTACAGCATGATTGCCGGATACCAATGGCCTCGCGGAGGGCGAGCCTGGGTACCAATCGACGATGAGAACACATCGGTCTTTGGGTACAACTACAATCCAGAGGCGCCTCTCACAAAAGAGCAGATTGCGAACATTGAGTCCGGCCAAGCCTTTCCACCCAGAGTTGAGCGTGGAACCCATGAGTTAGCTGACGGGTATGTCATCGACCACAACCTCGGTATCGCCAACAAGGGCAATGACTATCTGATTGACCGCGAGATGCAACGCAATGCCAACTACACTGGCATATGGGGTATCAACGAGCAGGACCGAGGTCTCCAAGAGGGCATGGGGAAGACCGTCAATCGTTCAAGGGAACATCTGGGGACAGCAGACCAGGCAACCATAACAGCGCGTCGGCTGCTCCTCACTATGGCCCAGGATCTTCAGGAAGGGATTGAGCCATCCATTGCCACAAACGGTGACCTGTATCGTGTACGTTCTTTGGACATCGTCAGCCAGGAAAACGACTTCCAAAAATTCTTAGACGAATTCTCTGACGAGGCGAAGGCAAAGGCTTAACCTCCAATAATCAATACCGGAGGACAGACATGCTTACCAAAGAAGACAACGAACTCCTAACGCAGACCGGCCCAGGAACACCGATGGGAGACCTGTTCCGACGATTCTGGATGCCCGTCCTACTGACAGAAGAATTACCCACGCCGGACTGTGACCCGGTGCGGATACGCATACTCAGCGAGGATTTGGTGGCTTTCAAAGACACGGATGGGAATGTGGGCGTCATCGATAACTATTGCCCACACCGTCGAGCAAGCATGTTCTTCGGTCGCAACGAGGAATGCGGTCTGCGCTGCGTCTACCACGGCTGGAAGTTCGATATCAACGGCGATTGCGTGGACATGCCCTCCGAGCCCGCGGAGAGCAACTTCAAAGACAAGGTGAAGATCACCGCGTACCCCGCCAGGGAGTATGGAAGTTGTATTTGGGTGTACATGGGGCCGACGGAACTCCAGCCTGCGCTTCCTGAGTTCGAGTGGGCACGGGTGCCGGACGCCAACCGCGTGGTGACGCGCTTCATCCAGCACTCCAACTTCATGCAGGCTACAGAAGGCGAGATCGATTCAAGCCACGTCTCATTCCTACACAGTGCCTTTGACTTGAGCATCGACTATCACAGGGACATGCGTACAGGAGACGAGAAGAACGATAGGAACTCCGTACTCTCCTACAAGTTCGGAGCACCACAGCTAACCGTGAAAGAGACCAACTACGGCTTCACGTACGGATCGCGCCGCGGGCCTGAAGATGGCAACTACTACTGGCGTGTGACCCAGTGGATGCTCCCCATGTTTAGCCTCATCCCCGGCCCCGCGTGGCCAAGAGGCGGTCGTGGCTGGGTGCCCGTCGACGATGAGCACATCATCACCTATCAATACAGCTACAATGCAGAGCGCCCACTCACCGATGCTGAGCGTGCCCGTGCCATCGATTTGATGGAGTTGGAGCACGTAAAATACGCTTTGAAAGATGGCAAGATCATCGACACCTACCGCAGCGTGCGAGCCCCGGAGAACGACTACCTCATCGATAGGAAGATGCAGCGTACACAGAACTATACAGGCATCCCCTTCGGTAGGCACCAGGACTTCGCCATGACCGACAGCATGGGCTCCATCTCCGATAGGACGAAGGAGCATCTTGGCACCAGCGACACGGCAATCATCGCGGCCAGGCGCATCATCTTGAAGACTGCCCGTGACTTGCAGGAAGGCGTTGAACCGTACGCTGCCTCTCATCCTGAGGTGTTCCACATCCGTGCGTTGGACATCGTTTCCTCAGAGGGCGATTTTGTGAAACTCCTGGAGGCGGATGATCAAAAGACCCTGGCGGACGTGTAAGATACAGCTACGCAAATTGCAACGACAAACAAGGATATTTCAAAGTCAGGGGTCCAGCATGAGGAGGAAGATATGGCAGAGGTAGTGATAGGCCTGGGTTCGTCCCACAGTCCTCAACTCAGTATGCTTCCGGAGGCGTGGGAATCACGGGCAGGTTCCAACGACAAGAGAAATCCTGAACTCATCGGTACTGACGGCATCGTTTCCGGCTACGAAGAACTTCTGGCCCGTACCGATGTTAAACGCATCGCCAAAGAGATTGACCCCAGTGTGCAGCAGCAACGCCATGAGGCGAATCAGCGCGGCATCGCCAAGGTTGCGGAAGCCCTCCGAAATGCGAAGCCTGACATCCTGGTGATGTTTGGCGACGACCAGCAGGAGTACCTGACCGACGACAACATGCCCGGTTTCTGCATCTACTGGGGCGACGAGGTCAAGGTCCTTGGCCAGGGTGAAAAGTACACCGCTGCCACCGGGTATCAGCCCCTCATCGGATACCCGCCGGAAGATAGGACTGAAACTACCCAGGGCGCGCTGGGCAAGCACCTTATTGAGTACTTGAACGAGGCGGAATACGACATCGGCTCATCGAAGTTCCTTGACCCCAACCGCGGCGGACGGTCGCGGGGTGGCATCGGCCACGCATTCGGCTATGTGTACCATCGCATCATGGACGGTCTGAAGATCCCAACGGTGCCCATCATGGTGAACACCTACTACCCGCCCAACCAACCGACGCCGAAGCGGTGCTACGACATCGGCCGAAGCATACGGAGCGCCATTGAGGCGTGGCCGACCAAAGCACGCGTGGCTGTGTTGGCGTCCGGCGGACTCAGCCACTTTGTCGTCGATGAAGAACTCGACCAGATGACGATTAAAGGCCTGAAAGAGAAGGACATCGTCCAACTCTCCCAGTTGCCACGTGAAAGGCTCAACTCCGGCAACTCTGAGGCGCGCAACTGGATGGCTCTGGGTGGCGCCGCAGAGCACCTGGACATGGAACTGTTCGATTACGTGCCGTGCTACCGCTCTCCGGCGGGAACAGGCTGCGCCATGGCCTTTGCCCAGTGGACATAGAGGTCAATGATTAATGTCGTCACCACGACCCAGTAAGGCGACGGCGAGTCGCGCACGCAGTTCTGTCACGCCCAGCACAGCGAAGAGAAAACGCTCGCAGGCTCCACCTGCTGGGGCGACGACTCCTGTTGAGTCCAAGGGCATGTCCTTCAAGATGAAGGTCTTCCTGATGATCTTTCTCTCTGTACTGGCGGCAGCAGGCACTATCATTTTCCGCGATACCATTGCCGGGTTGGGGAGCTGGGGCTACCTGGGCGCATTCATCATCAGCCTTATCAGCTCCGTCACCATCCTGCTGCCAGCACCGGGCGGGGCAGCTGTGGTGCTCATGGGCAGGGACTTTAACCCCTACCTGCTTGGTGCATCCTCTGGGGTTGGGTTCGCACTGGGGTCTGTCACTGCGTACTACGTAGGGATGCAAGCCACCAACACATTCGCCACGAACCGGTTCCTCCGATGGTCTGGCAACGCCATGGAACGATACGGCCCGCCGATCATCTTCTTGTTCAACCTGATCCCTATTCTGCCTATGGACTTTGTTGGCCTTACGGCAGGCGCTACGCGTTACCCGCTCATCAAGTATCTGTGGGTTGCGACGATGGCGAACACAACCAAGATGATTGTGTTGATTCTGCTCGCCTCCACCTCCTGGACCCTTGTGGAAGACTGGCTAAGCAGATGGGGTGGCTCCTAAAATGTATCTGCCCCGTTGACGGGTTTGAATCCCAGACGATATTATTAAAATAGATTCCTTTTGATGCATTGGTTGTCGTAATGTGGCACCTGTGACCACCAACCTGGCATCTAAGAAAATGTACGGGGGAGCGGCCAGACCTTGATTGAGAAGAAAGACCTGACCCCAGAGCAAGCGCTGGAACGGGCAAAGAAGTTCTCAGAGGCTTACACAGTTAAAGGCCCTTACGAGTTCTTTCCTGAACCGGAGATAGTCCTTGAGGTTCAAAAGGGATTGGCAGCTAATGAGGTAGCCAACGGCTATCGATACTGCCCTTGAATGCCCCTTGGTGGCGATCCCGTTGAGGATCGCAAGAAAATCTGTCCTTGCGACAGACACCATGAGGACATTGCCCGTGATGGGTTCTGTATATGAATGTTTTTTGTGAACGAAGAGTTTCTTCGTAAGTATGAGGCCGGAGAGGCCTTCACCCAGACAATAGATGAGGCAATACCAGAAGGTACGGAGCTTTTCGGGGGGGATTACCTCTCCAAAGCCGACTTCCACGAGTCTCAGAAAGGTGGAAAAGAGAATGACAAGTCCTGATATCACAGTCTACACCTCCCTTGGCTGAGGCCCCTGCCAGATGGTGAAAGTGTATCTTTCACGCAAAGGGATCTCCTACGAGGAAAAGAACGTGTCCCTGGACGCAGTTGCCCGCCAAGAGGTGATTGACATGGGCCATAGGACCACGCCGGTCACTACCATTGGTGAGCACAAAGTAGTTGGGTACAACACGACCAAACTCGATGAAGCGCTGGCAGCAGAGGGACTGGTATAACCCCGAGGCGCCACTAGCCCATGCCACTACAAGAAAGGCCTCCGTAACGGAGGCCTTTCTTCATTTTGCAATCCAGACGACACACCCCATGAAATCCGTTAGAATTACCTGGCTCAACCTGACCCAAACCTCTAACACGGAGTGCTAACGAATCATGCAGCTGACAACCCCTTCAATCATGCGACGTTGTACAGCGGAGTTCATCGGCACCTTCGGCCTGGTGTTTGCAGGCGCTGGAGCAATCATGGTGGACTTCACCTCTGGCGGCGAGATTACCAATCTAGGCATCGGACTTGTATTCGGGCTTGTGGTGGCAGCTATGATTTACGCCACAGGACACATCTCCGGCGCACACATCAACCCCGCCGTCACCCTTGCCTTTGCCCTGTCACGTCACTTCCCCTGGAAGTGGGTTGCCCACTACTGGTGCTCTCAACTCATGGGGACTGTAGCCGCGTGCCTGGTGCTGAAGGCGCTCTTTGGCGATGTGGCCAACATGGGTGCCACGCTGCCGTCCGGAAGCGTATGGGACTCAGTCATATTCGAGTTCATCCTCACGTTCTTCCTGATGTTTGTCATCATGGCGGTGGCAACCGATACGAGAGCCATCGGCAGTAGCGCCGCAATCGCCATTGGTGCAACCGTTGCGCTTGAAGCCATCTTCGGTGGGCCGATATCCGGAGCATCTATGAACCCTGCACGCTCTTTCGGCCCGGCGCTGGTCGGCTGGACTTGGATGGATCACTGGGTATACTGGATTGGCCCCATCGCTGGAGCAGCCCTGGCATCTGTGACGTACTGGTGGCTGCGTGGCGAGAACAGCGCAACCCCGGACGGTAATGGTGACAGGCTGTCGTGAAGACTATCCTCTTTGTCTGTGTCCACAACGCCGGAAGAAGCCAGATGGCAGCCGGGTTCCTCAACGCGTCAGGCTCAACCACTCTCACGGCAGAATCGGCAGGCACCATACCGACAGAGCAGATAAACCCGGTGGTAGTCGACGCCATGAGTGAGAAGGACATAGACATCAGTGGCAACCGACCCCAAATTCTCACGCAGGACATGGCTGACGGTGCACATCAGGTCATCACCATGGGCTGCTCCATAGAAGAGGCATGCCCGGCCACGTTCATGCTCACAGAAGACTGGGGGCTGGGCGACCCAGCAGGTAAACCAATGAACGAGGTCCGACGGATCCGTGACCAGATAGAACAGAAAGTCAAAGATCTCATAGAAAAAGAAAACTAGCAGGGTTAGCCCTGCACCCAAAAGAACAGACAGGTACTTACGAAAGTTGAATTAGCGGTAGAATCATATCCGCTGAAAAGAAGGGCTCAATGCGAATTGCAGTGTTCGGTGCAGGCGGAGTCGGTGGTTACTTCGGCGGTCGGTTGGCGCAGTCGGGGCAGGATGTGACCTTCATTGCTCGAGGCGCACACCTTGATGCAATCCGTGCCAACGGCCTCAAGATCACCAGCAAAAAAGGCGATTTCGCCATCAACCCTGCACAAGCTACCGATGACCCTAAGGACATCGGTGTTGTAGACGCTGTGCTGATTGCCGTGAAGGCATGGAGTGTGGCAGAGGCTGCCGAGGCGATTCGACCGATCGTTGGGCCAGACACGTGCATCCTTCCACTGGAGAACGGTGTGGACGCTCCGGCCCAACTCTCGGCGATCTTTGGCGCTGAGCGTGTGCTTGGCGGGCTATGTCGAGTCATCAGCTACATCGGCGAACCGGGTCGCATCCAGCACGATGGTGGAGACGACTTCATTGCACTGGGCGAACTCGACAACCAACCAAGCGCTCGAGTCGATGCCCTTCGAGATGCATTCGCAAATGCAGGGCTGAACGTTGACCTGCCGAAGGACATCCATGCTGCCATGTGGGCGAAGTTCCTGTTCATCTCGGCATTCAGCGGCGTGGGCGCAGTAACCCGCTCCCCTGCCGGTGTCACGAGAGCCCTTCCGGGGACGCGATCCATGTTGGAGTCTGCAATGACCGAGGCGTTCAACGTGGCGAAGGCCCGAGGCATAGCGATAGCCGACGATGCTGTAGCTATTGGCATGGCGGCGATGGATCGGCAGCCATTGGTAGGCGAGGCTTCCATGCAGCGCGACATCATGGACGGCAAACCATCCGAGTTGGAATCTCAGACGGGCGCTGTGGTGCGGTTGGGCAAAGAGTCCGGCGTACCGACTCCCATTCACGATTTCATCTACAGCAGCCTGCTGCCCCAGGAGACTAAAGCCCGAGAAGGCTAGCTCTGCATCGGGGGACTAAAGCCCGTCGAAAGTTAAACGCTGACGAAGCAGGCTGCGAGGTGGGCATCGCCTCGGTCAATCAACGGCGGGGCACTCACACTGCACTCCGCAACGGCGTAGGCGCATCTTGGTTGAAATGCACAGCCCTGGGGAAGATTGATCAGGTCCGGTGGTGACCCCTCAATGGTGAAGAGCTTTTCTGTCCGGTCTTGCGTCAACCTTGGCACAGATTGCAGCAGTCCTTTGGTGTAAGGGTGCTGTGGGTTGGTGAACAACTCTCTTGTCGTGCCGCCCTCCACGATCTTCCCGGCATACATCACGTTCACCCTGCTGGCGTAACGCGCAATCACCCCCAGGTTATGAGTGATGAGAAGTACCGCCGTGCCCATTTCCGCCGAGAGCTTCTGCAATAACTCCAGAATCTGAGCCTGGATCGTCACATCAAGGGCCGTGGTAGGCTCGTCGGCAATCAGTAGCTTCGGATTACAACTGAGGGCCATCGCAATCATGACACGCTGTCGCATACCACCGCTGAACTGGTGTGGGTAGTTCTTCAGCTGTTGAGCCGCATCGGCAATACCCACCATGGTGAGCAGTTCGGTAGCTCGTGAACGAGCATCGCCCTTGCTCATCTTGAGGTGCAGCTCCAGCCCTTCTGTGAGTTGCCTGCCGATGGTCAGCACCGGGTTTAGCGCAGTCATGGGCTCCTGGAACACCATGGCGATATCGTTCCCACGCACTCGCCGCATATCGGACTCGCTAAGTTGCAACAGGTCACGCCCCTCGAACTCCACGGCCCCGCTCACGATACGGCCCGGCGGGCTTGCGATAAGTCGAAGGATGGAGAGGGCGCTGACACTCTTGCCGCAACCGCTCTCACCCACCAGGCCAAGAGTTTCCCCTTCCTGGATGTCATAGCTAACGCCATCAACGGCTTTCACTACACCATCACGAGTATTGAAGTGCGTGCGCAGGTCCTTGACCTCAAGTAGAGCAGCCACTGTCCCTCCCGTTCAACCCTTGCCTCACAGCATACTACCTGGCACTGTCCGTGCAGGACATGACATCACAAGTCACTTTGGTGTACTATTCGCCCAATATTTCTCGCGCTCTCGCGGGAAAGTGGTCCATACCAGGGATAAGGGGATAAACAATGCTGAACGATATCGATAACGAGTTTCTGAGTCGCATAGGGCCCGGCACACCAATGGGCGAGTATCTCAGGAGATTCTGGATGCCTTTCCTACTTCCGGAGGAGTTGCCTGATTCGGACTGTGCTCCAATCCGTACCACCCTGCTTGGCGAGCAGTTGGTTGCCTACCGTGACACCAACGGAGATATCGGCCTCATCGACAACTACTGCCCGCACCGTCGTGCCAGCATGTTCTTCGGACGGAACGAGGAATGCGGACTCCGCTGCGTCTACCACGGTTGGAAGTTCGATAAGGATGGCAACTGCGTCGATATGCCCAGTGAGCCTGCCGAAAGCAATTTCAAGGACAAGGTCAAAATCACAGCGTATCCAGCCCGCGAGTGGGGCGGCCTCATCTGGGCATACATGGGCCCCATTGAGACCATGCCCGGACTCCCCAAGTTGGATTGGGCTACCCTGCCGGACAACCAACGGATCATCTCCAAGCGGAGCCAGGAGAGTAACTGGGTGCAGTCCACAGAGGGTGGCATTGATTCCAGCCACATCTCCTTCCTCCACAGCGGCGTCACACCCTATCTTCGCGACAACCCGGAGAAGAAAGTACAACGTGGTAATGGTCGGCCGCTTGGTTTCACCACAACCGACACATCGCCACGGTTCGCGGTGGATGACACCGACGCCGGCCTGCTCATCTCGGCACGACGGGACGCAGACCAGGACCGTTACTACTACCGGATCACCCAGTGTTTGCTGCCCTTCTACACCATGATTCCCGGCGCCATTGAACCCGGATTTCAGATTGGCGGACACGCATGGGTCCCCATTGACGACTATAGCTGCTGGAACTTCAGCATCTCCTGGAATCCGTACCGACCGTTCACCGACGAAGAGGTCAAGAACCACTGGAGCGGCTACGGCATCCATGCCCTGACCGATGAAAAGTACCGCCCCTTGAGCAACAAGGACAACGATTACAACATCGATAGGGAAGAGCAGAAGTGGCGGACGTTCACCGGCATCAAGGGCATTGGTGAGCAGGACATGGGCACCCAGGAATCCATGGGCGCAATGTCATGGCGCGGTGGAGAGCACTTGGGTGCCAGCGACTCCGCAATCATCGCCTATCGCCGCCGGTTGATGAAGGAAGCACGCAACCTCCAAGAGGGCGTGGAATCCTTTGCAGCCACTCACCCGGAAGCCTATGCAGTGCGGTCAGCATCTGTGTTGGTGAAGCGCGGTGAGTCGTATCTGGATGCAGCAAAAGAGCGTCTGGAAGCCAAGATATAGCGCAAACACAAGGGGAGAATCATGGCAGAGAAATTAGCAGCTTCTGTTCTCACAGATAAAAGAACGTTTGAAATCCGAGAGTTCGATATGCCGGAGATCGGCCCGGATGAAGCCATACTCCGCGTAGAGCGATGCGGCGTCTGTGGCAGCGATGTCCACGGGTACGACAACATGAAGGAAGGCCAGCGCATCCTCGGCCATGAGAACCTGGGGTTCATATACAAAATCGGCGCGAACGCCTCCAAGAAGTGGGGCGTGGTAGAGGGCGACCGTGTGGCACTGGAAGAATACGTTCCCTGCGGCTCCTGTGAGATGTGCCGCTCAGGCAACTATCGCTTCTGCCCACAGACCAGTGCCTTCGGTCACGATTCCAGCACCCCACGCCTCTGGTACGGGTCAACAGCGCTCACGGTGGAGCCTGCCCTCTGGGGCGGCTACAGCCAGTACATGTACATGCACCCCGGCGCAGTGGTGCACAAGGTGCCTACCCACATCGATGCCTCTGAAGCCGCGTTCTTCCTGCCCTTCGGCAATGGTTACGAGTGGGCAATCGAATACGGCGGCGCGACTATCGGAAGTACCGTTGTAGTGCAGGGTCCCGGACAGCAGGGCCTGGCAGCGGTCATCGCAGCGCGGGAAGCGGGAGCGGCCTGCATCATCGTTAGCGGCATGGGCCACGACGAACGTCGACTCGAAGTTGCGCGCAGGCTCGGCGCCGACTACACGGTAGACGTATCATCAGAAGACCTTGTAGAGAAAGTCATGGAGTACACCCGCGGCCACGGCGCTGATGTGGTGGTCAACGTGACCGGCGGCGGCGGAAGCACCGTGCGAGAGGGCATGGATATGGCAGCCTTCAACGGCGTCGTCGCCCTACCTGCGGCAGGTAATGAGAACGTCTCCGTGGGCGGCACTGGCAGGAAGAACCTGACCATGAAGTGGTGCCACGGGCACTCCTACAAGTCGGTGGAACGCGCCATCGAGACCATCGCCTCCGGACGATACCCCATCAAGGACATCGTCACGCATCACTTCGGCCTGAACGACGTGAAGCACGCCATTGATTCCGTGGCCGGTGAGGGCGAGATTGGGGCAATCCACGTCAGCGTGGATCCCTGGGCCTAGCTCTTAAACAAAGTAGCAAAATAAAGAGCACCCCGCTCCAGTATACCGGAGCGGGGTGCTTTTTATATTCCTTGATAACCGTCAGGAGCTAAAGACCTTAAAGGTCCTAGGCTTCTACTTCCTCACGTCGGCGGAAGGGCATCATGCCCTTCTCTTCCCACACCAGCAGCAACTGGCTGGCGATGGCGATGGAGCTGTATGTTCCCACGATGACGCCGATGAGCAGCGTGTAGAGCAGGCTCTCGATAGTGCCGCCGCCCATGAGCAGCAGCGCAACGATCACCGTCAACGTGGTGAGGCTGGTGGTCAATGACCTACCAATGGTTTCCATGATGCTGATATTGATGGTTGTAGACATGTCCCGCGAGACGCGTCGTGCCGTGTTCTCCCTGATATGGTCAAACACCACAATCGTATCGTGCACGCTGTAGCCCACCACGGTCAGAATGCCGGTGATGAACATGGCGTTCACTTCCAAGTCAATAACCTTGCCAAGGATGGAAAAAATGCCCAGGGTAATCAACACGTCGTGCAAGGCTGCCACAATAGCGGCCACGCCCAATCGCATTGAGTTCGCCATGAGCCTGAACGCAAACGAGATGTAGATCATGATGAAGAGAGACGCTACGCCAACAGCAATGCCGGCGTTGCGGATGGTCTCTTTTGCCACTGCTTCTGAGACCGCAGAGAGCTCAGAAGTCTCAATAGTCCCGAATTCCTCGGTCAGCCGCTCCTCGATGGTATCCCGCTCTGACTCTCCTCCATCATTATCGGGGCCTTCAAGGGTCGTAGTACGGATGAGGATGCCGGTATCGCCGACCTGTTGAACCATCGCTTGACCATGGCCAAGGTCAGACATGATAGACCTCAATAGATCCTCGTCCACCTCTTCGGCGAAGTTCAGGGACAACGCGGAGCCGCCCTCAAACTCAATGCCGACCTTGAAGCGCGGCGCTATGGACATGGATACAATCCCAACTAGGATGACTATCGCGGAGAAGATGAAGAACCATTTACGCTTTCCAACAAAATCCATGGTTTAGTTCCGCTCCCTCTGCGCTTGGGACCGGCGTCCGGCCCCCGCGGTAATGACTTGTCCCGGTACTGGCGTAAACATGTCGGTGAAACGGGACAGGGGTGTCGATGCAACAAGTCGGAGCAACGTGTGGCTGACCACAACTGCGGTGAACATGCTGGTTGCTACGCCTATGAACAGGGTGATTGAGAAACCGGTCACGGCCGATGCGCCGAACCGGGATCCGAACCAGAACAGGATTACGCAGGTAATCATGGTAGCAACGTTGCTATTGAGGATGGCAGGCCATGCCCTGGTGTAGCCCGTTTCAATTGCGCCCAACAGCGCCCGCCCTGTCCGCAGCTCCTCTTTCGTTCGTTCCGAGATGAGGATGTTGGCGTCCACCGCCACACCGATCGACAGGATGAATCCGGCGATGCCCGCTAGGGTCAGCGTCACCGGAACGAGTTTGACGACAAGCAGCACCAGCACAATGTAGATGACCAGTGAGATGACTGCCGTTATTCCCGGTATTCGGTAGTACAGGATCATGAACATTGCCACAAGCCCAAACCCTATCAGGCCAGCAACAAGGCTCTTGTCCAGTGCGTCCTCTCCCAGGGTGGCATCCACGTTCTGTTCTTGGATAACCACGATGGGGGTGTCTAATCGACCGCCTTCCAGCTGAATCGATATGGTTCGGACGCGATCGAAGGTGAAATCAGGCCCCTGAATGAAAGCCTGTCCTCCCAGAATTGCCTGGTTGGCCACCGGTGCAACGATCTCCTCATCATCGAGGAAGATCGCCGTGCGGTTGTTGGTACCGGCGATTCGGTTCGTGGTCTCACCGAAGATCCGTGCACCCTCGCCGTTGAACTCCAGGTTCACGATAGGTGCCCCTGTGGTGTGGTGGGTGCTGGCATATGCCCTGGTCAGCAACTCACCGGTGAGTCCGATGTCTTGATCCTGGTAATTTGTACATAGGGGATCGCCCTGATCCTCACATATCCGCTCCTTGAACTCTAGTTGAGCGGTCTGGCCGATGAGTCGTTTAGCTTCTTCAACATCCTCCACACCAGGAAGCTGAATCAGGATACGGTTGCTTCCCAGGAGTTGGATGGAGGGCTCAGTCACGCCGAACGCGTTGGTACGGCGCTCAATCTTGTCCTTCACGCCTTCCATCTGGCTCTTGGTGACGTTCTCGTCCTCAGTTTCATAGATAAGCTGGACGCCTCCCTGGAGGTCCAAACCGAGTTCCAGCCCCAAGGGGCCGTCGTCATCGCCGCGTGCAAAGCTTGCGCTTCCTATCCCTACATCGAAGGTCTCGACAGCCAGCGCAAGCACTGCAACTGAAACCAGCGCGATGATGAATACCAACCGCCGGAGGTCCTTTTTAAACATGCTGGGCCTCCGTTGTTGTGGGTTTTTTTCCTAGGGCCTGACTCACCATGGCCAATGCCTCTTCCTTTGTATTCGCCTCTCCCGCTGCATGCGCTTCCTGAACCATTTCCAGGATTGGCTGCAATTCCGGGCCCGGCGACAGATTGAATAGTGCCATCAAATCATGACCGGTCAGCAAGCGTTGCTGCCTTTCCGGTCTTTCTTGCACACGTTTTTCCTCTAGCGTGAACCGCATCTTCTCGCAGTGTCGGGCCCAATCTTCCAGATCGATGTCCGGGCCACGAGCCGCCAAATAGTCCGCCATGCAGAGGTAGAGGGTGTCCACCGCAACATCGCCAACGTCTCTATAGTAACGGTATACGGCGCGAGATGTTGGCATTTCGCCTTTTTGCGCTAATTGGCTTGGTCGAAGATGCTGGTCAACCATGGCCCTAACAGCTTCTGTAGCCTTGCTGCTAGCACGCAATCGCTTCAATATTTTCTTGGATGTGGCCGCACCCTTCACCGGGTGTCCAAGGAACCGGATCCTGCCATCAGGTTGAAGCGCCTTCGTCTCCGGCTTTGCCACATCGTGCAGCAGAGCCGCAAGTTTCAGGTACGTAGCCCGCGTGTGGCCGTCCGCATACTCTTCCTCAAAATGCTCGGCAAGCCACGGCGACCACGGTATAAACTTCCCAGCCGGGTCATCCCTACGGAACTCCGGGTCAAGCACCTGCTCCACAAACGCAGCGCAGTGCAGGCTGTGGTCAAACACGTCCCAGTGGTGTTCCTTTGGCTGGTCCACACCCCTGGCAGAAATAAGTTCCGGCAACACTTCATCCATCAGCCCCAGAGTATCCAGCAGCGTCACAGACCGCCACACGCCCGGCATCGATAGGATGGTCAGCAACTCCTCACGAACCCGCTCTGCCGATACGCTGGACAGGAGACCGACCTGTCTTTGCACCGCATCGGCCGTCTCCGTTTCAATCTCAAAACCTGTCTGAACAGCAATGCGCACCACTCGAATGAGTCGTAGCGGGTCGTCCGCAAGCACGTCCGGTCCGGTGAGTCGAAGTGTCTTGGAGTCCATGTCCTTGAGGCCGCCGGTTGGGTCGATGATTGGCCACTCGTCGGAAGGAACGTCAGTATTCGCGAGAGGGACTGCCAGCGCGTCTATCGTGAAGTCACGCCGTTGCAGGTCAGTTTCAATGTCACCTTGAAGCGTGGCGATGTCCACCGTCCATCGGCCATCATCGGGAGTTATCGCTGCCACCCGGTAGATGCCTCGCTCCTCATCGAGAGGGACGAAGGTTCCGCCCATAGCCTGCGCGATCCCGTTGGCCTGCTCCTTCGCATCTCCGGTAACGGCCAGGTCGATGTCGTAGGCAGCCCGACCAAGCAACGTGTCACGAATGAAACCGCCAAGCAGGTAGGCTTCAATGCCCAGATGGGCGTAGTGCAAACGAAGTCGGTCCAGAAGCTCCAACGGAATCCTTTCTAACGGGCAGACCTAGAGAGTTGGGATGTTAGTCTTTGGCCTCAATGGCAGAAGCCTCTTCAACTTCTGCGCCATCTTCATCTTCTAACGGTTCATCATCCATGTCTTCTGCATACTGTGGCGGAGGGTCATCCTCCAACCTCCAGATTGCGTCCTTGGCAACAAGATGTTGCAAGTATGCCTGGCCGTTCAGGTGGCCAATCTCGTGCTCCAATGCCTGGGCCAGCAGGTTGCCCTCTGCGGTAATACGTTGCTTTCGTCCCTGCAGGTCTTGGTAGCGGACTTTCACTTTATTTGCCCGAAGAACCTGTCCCTGGTAACCGGGAACACTCAGGCAACCCTCAATCAGCTTGCGTTCACCCTCTTGTGAGACAAGTTCAGGGTTGACCAGCACGCGTACTTCCTCTTCCTCAGGAATCTCGATGACGCACAACATGATAGAAACGCCTATCTGGTTAGCCGCAAGGCCAACGCCGTGGGCGTCTCGCATCGTTTCAATCATGTCCTCAACAAGCTTTGGTAGCGACGCATCGAAGGTGGTGACCTTCTGAGTCCTGCGCGTCAACACCGGGTTTGGAAGGACGCAAATCTCCCTTAGTGCCACACAGTTCCTCTCTACCCTGGAGTACCTTTGGCATTATAGTGGCGGGCACCCCCCTAGTAAAGGTAATCAGCTACATAGAAAAGCGCGTTTGGGCTATACATGCAGATACGTTACCGGCCAAGCCCTTTAAGGCAACCCGCAGGCTTTCGGACCCAGGGCACGCTCTTGGTACCCGCTAGGGGTATAGGTCCAGGGTCATGTCCTGGCTGGCTTGACTTGATTACTACCAGACTGCAACACTAGGTCGACGTTGGCCGCAGCCAAAGAAAGACACGGAGAACTATGGCACCGCTACTGGAAGTTCGAGACCTTCATACACACTTCGTCACTAAAGCCGGGACCGTCAAAGCAGTCAACGGCGTCAGCTTCACACTGGAAGCCGGAAAGGTTCTTGGGATTGTAGGGGAGAGCGGCTCCGGTAAAAGCACTCTTGCTCTTTCGTTGGTGAACCTTGCACCGTTCCCGGGGGAGGTTGTCAGCGGCGAAGTACTGTTGAACGGGCGAGACCTCATGCAGGCAAGTGAGGCCGAGCTTCAGCAGGTGCGTGGCAAGGAGATCGCCATCATCTTGCAGGACGCCAGCGCCGCCCTGAACCCCACTATCCGTATCGATAACCAGATGACTGAGGCCCTGGAGGGGCACCTGGGGATAGGCAAGAAACAAGCTGAAGCCACCTGTATCCAATTGCTCAGTGACATGGGCCTGCCGGACCCCAAAGAGATGATGAAGCGCCATCCATACCAAATCAGCGGTGGCCAGGCTCAGCGAGTCATGCTGGCGATGGCTCTGGCAATGGAACCCACAGTTCTGGTAGCTGACGAGCCTACTGCCAACCTGGACGTCACCATCCAGGCCGAAATACTGATGCGGTTGCGAGGCCTCCAACGTGAGCGCAACATGGCAATCCTGTACATCACCCATGACCTTAGTGTGGTGGGTAGGGTAGCCGATGAAGTAGCGGTCATCTACGGCGGAACCATCATGGAGCAAACCAACGCCAGCAATCTGTTCAAGAAGCCCACACACCCCTACACCTATGGGTTGCTGCAGAGTCTGCCCCGCATAGATGTGAAGCAGCAGATCCTGACGTCCATACCCGGCTCGCCACCTGACATGCTTGACCTGCCCGACGAGTGTCCGTTCCTGCCGCGATGCTCCAAGGCCCTGGCCAAGTGTCGCACCAGCTTCAGGCCGCCGTTGGAAGAAGTGTTCCCCCAGCACAAGGTCGCCTGCTTCAACCCCATGGACCCGGACGGCGAGCTAGGGCGGTAGTTTCCGGCCCTGCGCAAGGTATAATCCGCAGATTGCTCAGTGCCCCTGCACAGCCCGCAGAATGCTATAGTTCAATTACGTTTACAACGCGTTCATCCTCAACCTTGAATGACCATGAATACCGGAATCAGTTCTGCCGACATGGGAACAACTACATGAACAACACCAGAGAGAAGGCATTCTATTTCATCGGATTCCCTGCAGGTCACGGTGCCATAGACGCCGGGACATCTGCACTCTGGATTATTGCCCCGGCAATAGCCCTGAGCATGGACCTGAGCAAGACTCAGGTAGGGCTTATCTTTTCCGTCATCGCAATCGCTGCCGGGGTAACACACATCCCCGCAGGCTTGGTTGGGGAGACGCGATTCAAAAAAGTCTTTCTCCTCAGCACACTCTGGTGGGTAGCCGGGGCCTTTTTGGTAGCGTCCCTCATGCCAGGATATTGGCTTCTTTTGTTTTTCCTTGCTGTCGCATCCGCAGGAGCCGCAGCATGGCATCCAATCGCCCTAGGCACCATGGCTGACCATATGCCCAACCGGCGCGCGTTTGCCCTGGGAGTGCACTTCGTAGGCGGATCGTTCATGGAGGTATTAGCGCCGCTCGTGGCAGGGTTCCTTCTTGTTTACATGGACTGGCGAAGTGTGATGCAGATCATCGTGATACCTGCGCTGCTCATGGGAGTGGTCTTCTTTCGTCTGCACGGCTGGATCCCTCCGTCACCAACCGGGCACATGTCACTAAGGGATTTGAAATCCCAGGCTCGATTAGTGGGGCAATCAACCAGCCTGGCTTCGCTGGGGATTCTGGGGCTGCACAATATGGGTCTCATGGCTCTGTGGAGCATGACACCGCTCTATCTGGTTGAGGAGCGAGGAATCTCTCCCGGCGGATCGGGTGCCCTGTTCGCGGTAATGGTCTTGTCCGGAAGTTTGGGTGCAGTGCTCATAGGTCGTTTGATCGACAGATACAATCGAAAGACTGTGACCGTTTCAATCCTGATCGCCGGTGCGCTGTCACCTCTTTTAATCCTGTGGGCACCCAATATGCCGGTACTGGTGATTGGTCTGATGGTTGCCGGGTTCGCGATGATGGGTCTGGTACCCGCACTCATCGCAGTCGTACTGAGCATCGTAGGTGGTCGGCAAATGGTCATGATCGGCCTGATAATGGCTGCTGGTGAAATCATAGGCGCGCTAGGCGCGGTGCTCGCGGGTATGGCTGGAGAGACTGACCTTCGACTCTCCTTGGCGTTGGTAACGGTCTTCGCTGTCTGCGCCACTCTTCTCGTAGCTGTCCACCCGTTCACGTCAGCCGTCCATGAGGGCGAGGTGATTGAGGCTACGTAAATCGATAGTCACGCAGAGCGAGTGTATCGAGTCGTGGAAACGCTGGTATCCATAACCAACTGTGTTCCCTCAGCTTCCAGTTGATCGCGAATCAACCCAGTGACGACTTCATCAAATGGCAGGTAATACGAGCTCCACTTCGTCATGAATTGCTGCCACTCTTCAAACGAATCAATGTAGATCAGCATGGAATAGTCAACCGACTCCATGTCATGGAAAAGCCCGTCGCTGACCACGAAAGACAAAGCATCTGCTGCACGGGTGATAGCGTTAGCAAATCCAGGGGTGCAATCCAACATCCCTACTTCAGTAGACGCTGTGGCCGTCTTGAGTATGACTGCTACTGGCGAAGGTTCCGGGCGGCTGTCCAGCATCACTCCACCAGGCCGCAATGCTGATTGCATCTTCTTCAAGGCGTCAACGACGCCCTCTGTTGGCATTCATCATATCGACAGGCGAAGACACCCACGTCGTAAGCGGACGGCTTCAACTGAATCTCCGTCATGTCGGCAACGCGGAATTCGACCTTGTCCTTCAAGGCCACCGGTGTTTCTTGAATGGCAACAGCAATCGCCGATTCATCAGGGTCAAACGCAAGAACGGACGCAGCTGCATCCAGAAAACGCCAGGTCATCCGACCGTCACTGCAGCCTACTTCCAGGACGTCTTTCCCCTGGAAGTCCACCAAGCGGTGAATGACCTCTGTCTCTCGTCCTTCCGGGTCCTGTTCCAATTGTCCCTCCGTCGCCTAACGGTTCGCCTTTCCCCCAGAGATGGATTGGCATACTTCAGCCACCAAGAACTCCAACGCAAGACGTTCGCCCTGCGCTCCAGTCTTGATAGCGATATCGGTGTCCAGCAACCCCGTGTGGAGCTGTGTCAACGCCTCCGGGGTGAAGCGCCTCGCCTGTTCCAGCGTCTTCCGCAGCGGGTAGGCAGAGTTGATGCCAAGCCTACTGCCAAGCTCGCCCTGAGGCACCTGCTGCTGTATCAACTCCTTCGCCAACAGGAGCAGTCGCACCTGCCTGCCGAGCATCGATAGGAGGTAGGGCACCGTGGCCTCACCCTCGAGCATCTTGGTCAGGCTACGCATGGCCACCGTCCGGTTGCCTTCCAACACAGCATCCACCACGGCGAAGACGCTGACTTCTTTGACGGAGACCACCATCTCCTCAACGTCCTCAATCTCGATTGCTCTGCCGGTGGCGTAGAGGCTCAGCTTCTCCACCTCGCTGGCCAGCGCCCACAGGTCTGTGCCGATCATATCGACAAGCAACTGAACCGCGTTTGTGGTGATGCTTCCGTTGCGCTCCATCACCCGGTTCTGCACCCAGCCTCGAAGGTCGTTTGGGTTCATGTTCCCGAACTCCTTGACCTCCGCAACAGCTTTCACTTCCTTCATCAGCGGGTTGTTGGCCCGAAGCACCCCCTCCATAAACACAAGGTCTGAAGAGGGTGGCATGTTCTCCGCGAGCGATGGGAAGAAGTCCTGCCAATCTGACAATTTCTCAGCACTGGCCTTCCCCTTGCCACCGCGACCTTCGCCTGCCAGCGAGCCAAGCAGCCCCTCGACGATGACCATGCGACGTTCGGCCAGGAAGGGCATAGCCTGGCACATGCCGGCGATGGAGGCCGGGCTGGCGTCCTGGGCCGTGAGTGACGTGATGTTGGCGTCCTGCACATCGATCATACCCACGGCGGCGCGCAGTTCGTCCAAGCACGCTCGCAGCGAGTACGTATCCGTTCCATGCAGTAAATAGATCATTGTTGCCTCACTCCACCCAAACGCCTCTATGACCCGCGCGTCGGTGGAGGCTATACTGTGTTGTGACGAGTATGAATCGACGCTACTCGTTTGCCAAGGACATTCCCACACTCTTTTGTATTGGTTGGATATGGATTTATTGATATTAGGCTTCCCCCAGTCCGGCAAGACCTCCCTGTTCAGTGCCCTGACGAATCGACAAGTAGCCCCCGGCGCTTACAGCGGCGGAACCAGCAACGGCATGGCCAAGGTGCCCGACGAGCGCCTGGCTGCTCTGACCAAGATGTTCAAACCGCAAAAAGTCACGCCCGCAGAGATCCAGTACATCGATACACCAGCCATGGGGAGCGGTCGCAAACAGACCTCCGCCCTGGGCGGCGAGTTACTGAACCTCATGCAGGGTGCTGACGCCCTGGTGCACGTAGTCCGCGCGTTCGACAACCCGGCGGTGTCCGTAGCAGAAGGCGCAGCCACGCCGGAAGAGGCCATCGTTGGTATGGATCTTGAGTTGGCAATGGTGGACCTTGCCATCCTTGAACGCCGGAAGGAACGACTGACCTCATCCCTACGAGGAGCCAAGGCCACGGAACGGGCCAACATCGAGAAGGAACTTGAACTGGTTACCCGTGTGCATGACGCGCTGGAAGCCGAGGTGCCCGTCTACAAACAAGACATCTCCAAAGAAGACCGACTGACATTAGCCAACTTCAACCTCGTCACAGCGAAACCAATGATGGTGGTGCTGAACGTTGGCGAGGACGATGCCACCGACACCGCGAAGATGGAAACCGAATGGACTGGCCGGTTATCGGAGCAGGGTCGAGTAGTGGTAGGTCTCTGTGCAGAGCTTGAGATGGAGTTGGCCGAACTATCCGACGAGGACGAAGCTGAGTTCCGTGACTCCCTGGGCATCAAGGAAGCAGGCCGTGATCATGTGGCCCGTGCCTCGTACGAGCTTCTAGATTTGGTGTCGTTCCTGACGGCTGGGCCTGACGAGGTCCGCGCCTGGACGATAGCCAAAGAGACTTCAGCGCAGAAGGCAGCCGGTAAGATACACTCCGACATCGAACGAGGGTTCATCCGCGCGGAGGTCGTCACCTACGATGACTTGATGGCAGCGGGCGGACTGGCAGAAGCCAAGAAGGTAGGCAAGTTCCGGCTGGAAGGCAAGACCTACGCCATGCAGGACGGAGACGTGGTCAACTTCCTCTTCAGCGTCTAACCAGGGCATCGTCCTGGACCAAAGTGACCTGCAGGATACCCAAATCACTGTCATTCTGAGCATTGCGAGGAATCCAAGGTCAACGGTACTTTAAGCCAGTTCCTTCAATTTTCATGTTGGCATTCGTCCATACCCAAATTGGAACCGAATCCCTGCATCTCCTAAACAAAATTGACATCATAATATCGCGTTGGTAATGTTACCCGCGACGCACTTTGCAAGAGGTTTTATTATGGCTGATTTTTCCTATACAGCAGAGGCAACAATCAACGCATCGGCGGACAAGGTTTTCAGCATCGTAGCTGATCCCACCAAGCACGTTGAGCTGGCAGGTAGCGACGAGGTCAAGAAGATCACGGTATCCCCTGGACCGGTAGGTGTGGGAACGACCATCCAGGCCGATGAAATGGTTGTTGTTGGCGGCGATTCAATGGCCCTTACCGCTGAGTCCACAGTCGTCACTTATGAGCCCGGAAAGGCATTCTCCTTCACGGTCATCCCTGCACTACCTGAGTGGGTAGGCCGAATGCAGTGGTACTTTGACCTGGCAGTGGATGGTTCCGGCACCAAGGTCACCCACCGCGTAGAGGTCGATTGGGGCAACCCCACCCATGAGATGATCATTGGGCTGCGCGACAACTACGAAGAGATTCGTGCTCCCTATGTCCGCGATGGCATGGACAAGACTCTTGAGAACCTGAAGAAGATGGCAGAAGGCTAGCCAGCCACCACATACTAGGTACTGAGAAAGAGCCCCAGGCTAGCCTGGGGCTCTTTTATTTATCTTTGTATTTGCCACAGATGGTCATTACTGGACATCACCCGCTACACTTGTTGTATGGATGACACGCAGGAAATAGAACCACTAGGCGTTACCACCGCCAGCGAGACGGGCCGAAGCCTATCCGGTGGCATTGCCCTGTACATCCACATTCCCTTCTGTGAAACCAAGTGCCCCTACTGTGACTTCAACACCTACGCTGGCATCAACCACCTCATCCCGTCATACATGGACGCCCTGAGCAACGAGCTTCGTGTCTGGGCCAGCGCCCTAGACCACCCTCGAGTCAACACCGTGTTCCTCGGCGGCGGCACCCCCTCGATGTTATCGCCGAAGCAGATGGATTCGCTGATGTCTTTGATTCACACCGAGTTCGCTGTTCAGACGGACGCCGAGATCAGCGCGGAAGTGAACCCCGACGATGTCACACTTCAACGTATAACAGGGTTTCGGGAAGCCGGTCTGAATAGAATCGGTATGGGCGTCCAGTCCTTCTTCGATCCTGAACTCCAGCTACTGGGCAGACGCCACGATGTCGAACAAGCATTGAAGGCGTTCGAAGCGATTCAGCATGCCGGCATCACCAACATCAGTATGGATCTTATGTATGGCTTGCCTCACCAGACCATCGACAGTTGGAAGCGGAACATTGAGGGAGTCATCACCGCGGCTCCGCAGCACATCTCCGCTTATGCATTGACGCTGGAGCCGGAGACTCCCATGGCTCAGCATGTTGCTAAGGGGAGCCTTCCGGAGCAAGACCCGGACCTGGCGGCCGATATGTACGAGTGGACATCCACAGTCCTCGCCAAGGCGGGGTACCACAACTACGAGATTTCCAACTGGGCGCTACCGGGTCGTGAGAGCAAACACAACATCACCTACTGGCACAACCTGCCGTACCTTGGCGTTGGGCCCGGAGCGCACTCGTTCCTTGGCGGCTACAGGTTCGCCAACGGGAAGTCACCGGTGACCTACATGGCCAAGGTGAACGCATGGGGAACGGCCCCTGTCGACCTGGAGACGTTGTTGCGAGAAAACCCTGGCTATGTTGAGGACATCGAACCGATGGATGCACAGACAGAGATGGCCGACAGCCTCATCATGGGACTGCGTTTAGCCAAGGGTATCCGGAACAGCGACTTCCGCGCTCGCTTCGGGCTGAACCTCCACGAGGCGTACGGCGATGCGATCAAGGAAACTATCTCGCTGGGGTTGTTGAAGTCGAACGGTATGTGGCCAGAGGCGACGATCCAACTCACAGAGCGCGGTAAACTCCTGGCCAACGAGGTCTTCGTTCGCTTCCTCGGCGACTAACCACAGCCAACCCTTCAAACGTTGCTGGTAACCGCTATGACTCCTTGTGCAGTCAGTCAGGGTCGAGGATAATCTCGAAACACCTTTCTGAGTCCATCAAATCAACCAACCAACAGGAGAACCACATGACACGCATTGCAGTTATCGACGATTACCAGGGAGTTGCCCACCGGATGGCCGATTGGGGTTCCCTGCCCGCCGGCACCACGGTGGACTTCTACCCTGACCACCTCTCAGATCACGATTCCCTGGTGGAGCGGCTGAAGGATTACGAGATCGTTCAGTTCATGCGTGAACGCACACCCTTCACTAAACCCCTGCTGGATGCCTTGCCCAAACTACAACTCCTTTCCGGCACAGGCGGCGGGTTCAGAAGCTTCGATATCGATGCGGCTACCGAACGAGGCGTTGTCGTCACTCGCAGTGGCGGCGCTGGCAGCAGCACGGAGGAGCTGGCGTGGGGACTTATCCTCGCCGTAGCCAGAAGCATTCCTCAAGAAGACAAGGCCATGCGTGAAGGCAGGTGGCAGACTACATTGGGAGTGGGTCTTTCGGGTCGAACCCTTGGCATCATCGGCCTTGGTCGTCTGGGTTCCAGAGTGGCCAAAATCGGACAGGCTTTCGGCATGGAGCTGTTGGCGTGGAGCCCCTGGCAGACGGCTGAACGTGCCGCCGAGAACGGTGCCAAATACCTCCCTCGCGAGGAGTTCTTCGCCCAGTCGGACGTCATCTCCATTCACATCCCACTCACCGACGAGAGCACCGGTCTGGTCAATGCCCAAGATCTGAAGAACATGAAACCCACCGCCTACCTCATCAACACGTCCCGCGGGCCTATCGTCAACGAGGCCGACCTGGTCAAAGCACTGCAGGAGAACAGCATTGCGGGAGCTGGACTGGACGTGTTCGACGAAGAGCCTCTTCCCATCGACCATCCATTGCTGAAGCTGAACAACACAGTACTGACGCCACACATCGGTTTCGTGTCAGAAGAGAGCTACCGGGCGTTCTACGAGAATGCGCTTGAGAACATCAAAGCCTACCTGGCAGGGAATCCCACCAACATGATCAACCCGGAGGCGTTAGACCACCGTCAAGGCTGAGCCTTGACCCTAGCTTCCCTGTCCCGATTTACCGGGGAGGAATGACATCATCCGGTACATAAGCCCAGTGTTCTCTCCACATGGACATTGATTAGCCAAATGATAGGAAAGACCGCTAGGTCATATGGGTCCAGGGCACGCTCTGGCGGCTTGTCACACGCCATCGCGCAGACTACACTCGACGCACTTTAAAGCGAGTGAGGTCTACTATGCCTACGTTCACACACGATTACCTACGCAACGCTGCCTTCGAGGTATTCAAGGCCGCTGGAACACCTGACCAGGCTGCCCACGCGGTTGCCGAGGGTCTCGTCAGCTCCAACCTGGCAGGCCACGATTCCCACGGCATCGGACAGGTGCCGATTTACGTCGACCGCATCAAGGCGGGGCATATTGTGCCGAACGCGCCCTTCGAAATCGAAAAAGAAACACACACCACAGCGGTCATCAACGGCAACTGGGGCTTCGGGTTCGATGTGACCAACCGCGCCACGAACATCCTCATCGAGAAGGCGCTGGAGCAGAACATCGCAGCGGTGACCGTGTACCAGCAGAGCCACATCGGCCGACTGACACCCTACGCCGCCAAGTGCGCCGAGCAGGGTTTGGCGGCCATCATGTTCACGGACTCGGGTAGGACGGCCAAGGCTGTGGCGCCCTTCGGTGGTCGAGGTCGACGGTTGGGCACCAACCCCATCTGCATCTGCGTGCCATCGAACGAGGACGGCCCGGTGTTCATCGACATGGCCAGCAGCGCGGTAGCAGCCAACAAACTGGCTGTGTATCGTCGTCGCAACGAGCCCGTCCCTGAAGGCTGGATCATCGACAAGGATGGCAACCCGACGACCGACCCAAACGCCTACGCGGAAGGTGGCGCGCTGCTGCCTGTGGGTGGCGATCTTGGCTACAAGGGCTTTGGACTGAGCTTCATGGGTGAGATCTTCTCCGGCATCATGACCACTCTGGGTTTCGGGCTGGACCCGGACGCCAAGCACAACGATGGCAGCTTCATTGCCGCATGGCGCATCGATGCCTTCTCCGACCTGGAATGGTTCAAGCAGCAGGTAAGTGATTTCATCAAGTTCGTGAAGTCGTCGCCGCTGTCAGCCGGAAGCAAGGGCATCTGGTACCCCGGCGAGATGGAGAAGGACATGGAAGCCAAGCTTCGCAAAGACGGCATCGCCGTAGAGGACTCCGTCTGGAAGGACATCACTGGCCTCATTGAGGAGTACGGGATTCAGAGTGCGGTGGGGACGCCGTAGTTAAAATTCCCTACTTCATGAACTCAGCCTGCCACGCGTCGTAGTCGGCGCTGGATAGGGCAGCGGCCATAATCTCGGCTGACGGCGTCCTACCGCTCATGCCGGCAGGCTGGCCACCATCCGCGTGGTGCTTCAACGCGTCGTAGATGCCCTGCACCATCACCTGGAGGGGCAGGTGGCCTTTGAGCGCGATACGCACACCGTTTGCCGCCAAGAACTCCGTATCCTGTATCTCCGCCGGGGCTGAGCCCAGCATAAGTGGTATGGTTGTGGCGGCACGTATGGCCTGCACGTGTTCTTTTGTTGAAAGGCCTGTGAAGAACAGGGCGTCCACACCTGACTCCTCGTAGGCCTTGGCGCGAGTCAGCACACCATCGATACCCTCGATGCCCATAGCGGCGCACCTGCCGATGACCACGGTTGCGGGGTCACGTTTTGCGGCCACGGCAGCCTTCATCTTGCCAACAGCCTCCTGCAGCGATATGACCGACGCGCCTTGCTTCTCGCCGAAGGGCGTTGGCAGCGCAGTGTCCTCTATCGACATGGCACAGACCTCAGCGTTTTCGAGCTCAGACACCGTGCGCATGACGTTCATGGCTTTGCCGTAGCCGTGGTCCGAGTCCACCATCAGGCTAATGTCGCTTGCACGGGTGACACGTCGTGCCTGGTC
>JAPYRQ010000008.1 GCA_029936935.1 Dehalococcoidia bacterium
CGGTCAGGAGATTCATCACCAATCCCGTCGGCAGCTTGGGCATGAAGAAGGTGCCCTTTGGTGGCAGCCGTTGGCCTTCGCGCACCAGCGATTCAAACAACGTCATACCCAGCGGTGGCACAAGGAAGGCAGCCTGGCACGTCCCATCGGCAATGCTCTTGAGGAGCACATCCAATTCAGGTACGTATGCGAGCTGGGACTGGTCACCACTTGCTCCACCCAGTACCGGGTCCAACACTGCCTGGTGAAGTAACCACGACTCACACTGGTACAGGTCAGGCGTGGGCGCGTAGGGCAAGGAGCCGGGTGGGAGCTTGCGGCGCAGTGTCAGCAGGGAAAGCCTGCCCTCTTCCGGTTCTATGAGGCCAAGGGTGGGGGTTCCCGCCCGGTTCTTCCAGGTCTCATTCAAAAAGGCACCCATAGTCTCCGCGTCCATCCCGCCGAGGGGGCGCGACTCTACCGTGAAGAGGCCGTAGACCTGCTCCTGCAATGCGGAGAGCTTATCGTTGGTTAGGCCCGAGAGCGCGCGATGGAACTGGTGGAGCTGCATACCCGGGTCGTCTACATCGATCAGGCACATCAGGACGAACTCAGATCCTTGGGAGTCGAGCCGTACTTTTTCACGGTCGCGGATGATGTCTCGATAGGCCAGAGCCGTTTCGTATCGATGGTGGCCATCGCCGATGTAGATCGGGATGCGCTTCAACAGCAGTCGTAACTGCTCAGATACGTCGCCTTCTTTGAGCATCCACACCTTGTATGAAGTGTCGCCCTTCATCGTAGCAGTGAAGTCCGGGGCTTTCTCCGCCATCTGGTTCAGCAACAACGGTCGGATGCCACCTGGATCGCGGTAGAGACCCATGATTGGGCTAAAGTTGGTGCCACAGGACTCCATCATGGCCAGTCGATCTTCTTTCGGCCCTTTGCGAGTGTGCTCATGGGGCAGTACCACTCCGCGCTCATATTCTTCCAGGTGCACAGCGGCGTAGATGCCCAACCGTTGGCGCGTGCCGCCGGCGTCCGGGTAATCCTCCTGCATCAGGTAGTAGGCAGGCTCCTCTTCACGTATGACGATGTCGTCAGCAGTCCACTCCTTGAGTTGTACCGCAGATTGGGCGTAGACATCAGCGCCTTCGATTTCAGGTTTGGGCAGTTCCAAACGCACCACGTTGTGCTGACTTTGGGCGAGGAGCTGCTCACGTTGTTCCGGGCTGATGCCATCGAAGGGCGGACATAATTCGTCGCCGACTGCAGCGGATTTTTCAGGATTGAATCTGAGGCCACGAAAGGGGCGTACGTCTGCCAAGGTAACTCCTTTGGGGAAGCTGGTTGCTAACAGTATATAGAAGGCCCGCCGACACTCCAATAGGGAAGGAGGTTAAAGTATTGGATTTTGGAGGTATTTTCCACCGGGGAAGGGTACCCTGAGTCTTTGGGCTGGGCCAAGGGAGAATCCCCTTGACGCAGGGCGAGGAAATGGTAGCCTACTGCTATGAATCCATGAGTAGATTCAAGAGCGGGGGAACAGGTGCCTGCAACCAGCGATGCCCTCAAACGTGCCGAAAAGCTTCGCATAGAGCTTGATGAGTACAACTATCGTTACTACGTTCAAGACAATCCGTCTGTAAGTGATGCGGTTTATGACGCAGGCATGCGTGAACTGCGTGAACTTGAGGTTGAATTCCCTGACCTGGTTACCCCGGTGTCTCCTACGCAGCGGGTAGGCGCACCTCCGGACAAAGGCTTTGCCGAAGCACCCCACCGTGGCCAGATGTTCAGCCTGGCAAACTCCTTTGATGATGATGAGTATATGGCGTGGGTGGAACGGACGCGTCGACTTCTCAACGACCGTGACTTCGACGTGACCTGTGAACTCAAGATTGATGGGTTGGCGGTGTCCCTGACATACCAAAACGGCGTACTGGTGCGTGGAGCCACTCGCGGTGACGGCATGAAGGGCGAGGATGTGACAAGCAACGTCCGAACCATCAAGAGCATTCCGTTGCGACTCCTGGGTTCCCCGCCGGAGCACATTGAGATACGCGGCGAGATCTACATGAGCCGCGAAGGGTTTCACCGTATGAACGCGGAGCGGACCAATGAAGGGCTTGCGCTCTACGCCAACCCCCGTAACAGCGCTGCGGGGTCTGTGCGACAGCTTGACCCCGCAATTACAGCGCAGCGCCCCCTGGATATCTGGGTCTACGGCATCGGAGTCGTCGAAGGTGGTACCGTACCGGACACCCAATGGGATTTGCTGGCGTGGTTGAACAGCATGGGCGTTAGGACGAACCCCAACAACACGCATTACGCTAAGCCCGAAGGGGCGATTGAGTACTACCGAAAATGGATAGACGATCGCGAGAACACCGACTACGACACCGATGGGATGGTGGTCAAGGTCAACAGTCGTGCCGATTGTGACGAGCTTGGTGTTGTTGGTCGAGAACCCCGTTGGGCCATGGCTTACAAGTGGCCCGCACAGCAGGAGGTCACCCAACTCCTGGGTATCCGTGTCAACGTAGGCCGCACCGGCAAGATCAACCCATTTGCTGTGCTGGAGCCGGTCTTTGTGGGGGGCGTCACTGTTCAACATGCAACCCTCCACAATGAGGACTACATCCATGATAAAGATATCCGCGTGGGCGACTGGGTGGTTGTGGAGCGTGCAGGGGAGGTTATTCCACAGATAGTCCAGAGTCTGCCTGAGCGTCGTGGCCCGGATGCCAGAGAGTTCAACATGCCTACGACCTGCCCTGTGTGCGGCACCGAGGTGACCCGTGCGGAGGGGGAATCGGCGCACTACTGCAAGAACCCCGCGTGCCCTGCCCAGCTATCGGAACTCATCTTCCACTTTGTCTCCAAAGGCGCAATGGACATCGACGGCATGGGGCCGAAGTTGGCCACATCCCTGCTTGAAGCTGAACTCATCACCGATGTAGCGGACATCTTTAGTCTGAAGCTTGAGGACGTGGTCGAGCTTGAGCGCATGGGCGACCTCTCGGCGACTAAGCTGGTGACCAACATCGCCGCCAGCAAGCAACAACCGCTGCATCGCCTCCTGTTCGCGCTGGGCATCGTTCACGTGGGGGCCGAGGTGGCTGAGTTGCTGGCAACCGAGTTCGGCGAAATGGACAAGCTTATCGCTACCAATGAATCTGAGCTGACCGAGATTCCGGGCATCGGGCCTAGGATCGCAGAAAGCATCGTTGAATACTTTGGGGATGCGGACAACCTGGCATTGGTAGGAAAGCTCCGTGACGCTGGTGTACGCATGGACGCTGATATTCCAGATGCTCCGGCGGAAGGCTTGCCAATGTCCGGGATGGCGTTCTGTTTCACCGGAACCCTGTCCGGGATGTCGCGAACGCAGGGGGAAGAGCGAGTCAAAGCCCTGGGGGCTACCGCCTCAGGCTCCGTGACGCAGAAGACGACGCACCTTGTCATTGGAGAGAAGCCTGGCGCTTCGAAGGTTAAACAGGCCGAGAAATACGGTACAGAAGTCTTGGACGAAGACGCATTTATGGCGTTATTGCCGGAATAATTGCACGTCTAATACATAGTAAGTACCCGTCAGGCTTACAGGTCCAGGATGTCGTCCTGGCGCCCTGGAAAGGATATCTATGCCCGGCCCAACATTGGAATTCTTGCTGGAAGCCTCTGAGGAACCTCAACCCTGGACGGCGGTCTATAACGGCCTTGAATACTCTGGCGAAGTCATCTCCGCTGACGCCTGGGAATCGCGCTGGGGGGAGCCGCTTGTCGGTGACATGTTCTTCCGCATGGTGTTTTTGAGCGCAACTTCAGCGAATGCTGACTATGAGTTGAAGGATTCGAGAACGGCTGTGTGCCTGTCTGGCGAATCGCTGAAATCGGACGCAGGGCCATTAGACGCAGAAGTGCGCAGTATCAGAGAGGCACGGGCAGCATATGCTACACGCCCCGGGGAAGGAGCAAACCCACTGCGAGGCGCACTTGAAGAAGCGGAACAGCTAGCGCTGAAACACCTCCTGGATGCCGCTTCTGAGGCGTTTGCTACTGGTACGGTGGTGCGGCCTGACGGAGATGTACACGACGCGGACGATATTGTCCCCGGCCCTGTAAACGATTATTGGATAGACAACCTTGCGGAACGGCTCCTGGCTGATGTCTACCCCCTAATCCCCAACGATGGCCTGGCGTTTCCCTATCCGTTGGACTCTCAGGTTTTATCACAGCTATTCCAGACCATGTTCGCTTCCCATCCGACCGCTGATGCGCTTGAGGCGTTTCGAGACTTTGGCCCGGGGCTGGAACTGGCCCCGCCTGGCTACGACGACTGCCCAATCATCGATGTCATTCAGGAGGTCATGGCCGGAGAAGGCAACAAAGTCGCGGTCTCCGTGTTGATGGATCGACTCACTCACGAGGAAGGTATTCCAAACCCACTGGCTACACTGTATCTACTGGCGTTCATCGCCAGGAACACACCTGCCGTTCAGGTATCGGTACGTGAGAACAACGCAATTCGGACGATAGAGGGCGCAGCATTCCGAGGGGACTGCATCACCTGGGACGTTTTGGGGAGCATCGCATGGGGTCCGGAGTTGGTTGACGCACTGGATGTCCTGAGCTTGCTTCAGCCACCTACGTGGCGCACGGCTGCCCCGTACTTTGAGCGTGTGGCTGAGGCTGAGGCTGCGTCCGCGTCTAACAACGATGAGCAGCAAGCGAAACTCATGGACTCTCTGAAGGAACTGGCGATAGAAACAGCGGAAATCGCTTCCGCGATAGACTCTCTTTCAAACGCCCAGGGTGTCCCGCTGCCCGCATTGCTGCTAACGAATATTGAAACGCTGCGAGCTGTGGCTGCAGCCAGCGACTTTGTTGAGTTCTACCGCGCCTGCGCCCAACACGCCGGATCACCACCTCGGCTGGGAGAGGCACTGGACAGGGTGCGCGGACTGAAAGCCTTTGCGGCTGAAGGTGCCCACTACCAGAACATGATGGCGTACGTCGAATCAGTCCCTGCAACAGGGGGGCCAGGGGAGTTGATGCTGATTCGAGAGGCGTTGTTGGCCCAATTGGCGTTTGGCCAGTTGTTGGACGCTCCATCTCGATGGCCGGCGTTGCGAGAGCAGGGTGAGGGGTTCATTCGTCAGTATGAAGTCCAGTATCGGGCTCACCACGTGGAGTACCATAAGCAGATGGCCGTGCTTCGGGAGCGAATGGATAGAGCCTCGGGCAGGGTTGAGACGCTGGAGCGACTGAACGGTCTTTCCGCCGTCGATGCTGCTGTAAACCCGGAACTGCCGCTGGAGCAGACCATCCAGCCTTGCGATGTAGCAGGCGACCACATCGCTCTGGAGACGCGATCGACCTGCGAGGCATGTGGCCTGGATACGTGGGGAGAGCCGCCTATCGGGGACGTTGACGACTGCCTCCACAAGCTTGAATTAGCCTTGGAAACGCAGATGGCGCGGCTTCGCGAGCGATTTGTTGGGCTGGTGCTGGATGAGGCGGGCACCCCACCGGTGGAGCGATTCCTGCGCGTCCTCCGCGCCGCCGATGTGGGTGCCTTGCCTGATGCCCTAGACGACCGTGTCGCCGAATTTTTGAAGACGTTATTGCCACCGCAATGAAAGTGCCGGAATGAAAGTTATCGTAGGCCTCGGAAACCCTGATAAGAAGTATGACAATACTCGACATAACATCGGAGCTATGGCAGTAGCCCGGCTTTCGAAGCTGTGGGGCATTTCGCTGGCCCGTCGCAACCCCCATGCCCTTGTTGGTCAGGGAGTGGTTGGTGACGAGACCGTAGTCCTCGCAAGGTCTCGCACGTACATGAACCAAAGCGGCGGCCCCGTGGCCTATTTGGTTGATCGATTCCGCATCCCCCTGGAAGACCTGCTCATCATCTACGACGATATGGATCTCCCCCTCGGGATGACCAGGATCAGACCTGGTGGAAGCAACGGCGGGCACAACGGACTGCGTTCCATCATAGATGTGCTTAAGACTCAGGATGTGCCCAGAATGCGTTTGGGGGTGGGTCGATCCCCTGTTGCCGATGCCATTAGCCACGTTCTGGGCCAGTTCAGCAAGGCCGAGACGCCGGGCGTTGAACGACTCCTGGATAGGGCGGTGGAAGCGGCGGTCTGCTTTGTTGAAGAGGGCGTCAATGGTGCCATGAACAAATTCAACCAGATACCCACCGATTCCGAGGACTCCGGGAATTAGAGCGGCATCTTTACGGCTCGTGTATCATAAATGCCGCTTAAACCAAGGATATTGAAAGGGGACACTATGTTCTATGAACTTCGGACTTACACTGCCATGCCAGGGAAGCTGCCCAATGTTATAGCACGATTTCGGGACTTCACATCGGAAGCCTTCACACGACACGGCTATCACATCATCGGCTTCTGGACGAACCACATCGGCGGCTCCAACCAGGAGTTGATTTACATGTTGCAGTGGGAGAGCTACGAGGAGCGTATCAAGTGCTTCGCGTCCTTCCGATCAGACCCTGAGCGCACTAAGTTCTTTGCAGAATCCGAGAAGGATGGCCCCATTGTGGCCAGTGTGAACAACGTTATGCTGGAGGCGACCGACTTCTCACCGTTGAAGTAGAGGCTGTTTGAAACAGAAAACGCGCCTTCCTGATTTGATTCAGGTTGGCGCGTTCTTTTTAGGTGGCAGCAGGCATATGAGTGGAGGGCCTAGCCCTGGTTAGCCCTGGGAGAGGGCTTGGAGAGCCAGGCGTATCTGTTCTTCTAACGGCAGGCTGGGGTCTGCTCCTGCTGTAGTGACCGCTGTCCGCGCCTCGATGGCTGAGTACCCCAGAGCCAGAAGTGCCTCGGTCACATCGTCGGCTGTGGAGATTGCTGGTGGCGCACTGCTGCCAACCCAGACCATATCCAACTTACCCTTCAACTCTACAACAATGCGCGCTGCCGTTCGCTGGCCAAGGCCGTGTACTTGGGCCAACGCCTTGGTGTCCTCAGCCGCCACAGCAGAGACCAACGCCTCCGGTGTTAGCGTAGACAGGCAAGCGTGGGCGTGCTTGGGGCCAATGCCTGAAACACCGATTAACAGATCAAACAGTGTCAACGCTTCAAGAGTAGTGAAGCCATGGAGAATCAATGCATCATCTCTCACCATCAGCCGCGTGTGCAGGTGTACGGTCGAGCCTGTCGAGCCAAGACCAGGGATAGCGGATGTGGGTACCGATACCTGAAGGCTGACACCACCAACCGTGACGGTCACCCAATCCGGACCTTTAGCCTCAAGGGTTCCTCTGATGCCCGTAATCACGGTTGCCTCCTATTGCGCAGATAGCTGTGGGCCTTTATCTGGGACTAAAGCCGGGAAAGTTGAATGGTCTCTTTAGTACAGGTCAAGGACTGGTCCTTGTCAGGGAGTTCATCCGCTCCTGCTGCACGTAGCAAAGTGCCACAGCAAGTGCGTCCGAGGCGTCTGCCGGTTCAGGAGGCTTTGAGAGGTTGAGAAGCAAGCCTACCATCGTCGCAACCTGATCCTTGCTCCCTTGCCCGTAGCCGGACACAGCACTTTTCACCTGTGCAGGGGCATAACGGAACACTGGGAGGTTGTAGTGGGCGGCGACTATGAGGGCGACGGCCTGGGCCTGCCCCACGGCGATGGCTGAGCGAACGTTGGCCCTGAGCCCGCCGCGTGCAGCGCCTTGCACCGGGACAAAGGGTTCTTCCACCGCAATGACGTCAGGGTGCAACAATTCTACGAGTTGAAGAAGCTCTGCATGGATGTTGTGGAGTCGCTCTCCAATAGAGAGGGATTTCTTTGCGTTCAGGACGCCTGCAGCAAGGTAGCGGCCTTCCCAGTTTTCCACTTCAATCAGGCCATAACCCATGTGCTGGGTGCCGGGGTCAATGCCAAGGACGCGCTGGCTCATCGGTTAATCTACGCTGCGGATCCGTACTTTTCCAGAACCGCTTCAGGGAAGTCCGCGTTGGTGTGGACCTTTTGAACATCGTCAAGGTCTTCCAGCTTGTCCAGGAGCCTGAGCGTCTGCTCCGCGGTCTTCTCGGTCAGCACCATCTGTGTGGTGGGAACCATCGTCACCTCTGCGGACAGGGCTTTAAGGCCCGCTTCTTCAAGGGCTAGGCGGAGGGTCTCAAAGTCCTCAGGGGATGTGCGTATCTCCAGAGTCTTTTCATCAGCTATGGTGTCCTCAGCCCCGTTCTCAATGGCGAGGAGCTCAGCTTCTTCCATTTGCTGGGGTGTCACTTCCAGGGTAATGACGCCCTTGGACTCAAACATGTATCCAACGGAGCCTACCTGTCCCATCTTCCCGTTGTTCCTATCGAAAGCGTTCCGTACTTCAGACGATGCACGGTTGCGGTTGTCCGTCACGGTCATGACCAGGATGGCCGCACCGCCGGGGCTGAACCCCTCGTACATCAACTCTTCCAAATCGGCCTGACCTTCACCCTGGCCGGTGGCGCGTTTGATTGCTCGTTCAATGTTGTCCAGAGGCATGTTTCCAGAACGGGCCTGCTGGATGGCTAGGCGCAGGCGAGGGTTCATGTCAGGGTCTCCGCCGCCGGACTTGGCCGCGACGACGATCTCTTTGGTCAATCGTGTGAAGAGTTGGCCGCGCTTGGCATCAAGTGCGCCCTTTTTGTTCTTAATCGTAGACCATTTGGAGTGCCCGCTCATGTGTCCTCCTTGCCTGTTCTCTGCCGCCATTCTAGCGACTTGATAAAGCTAGGTCAAAGGCCCCGCAAGGCGGGGCACCCACATGAGGGGACACGAAGAGACTAGGGTAAATGTGGAGTGGCAGTGAAGAGATGTCCGGCAGGGGGCTGGGACTATGGGCCGGCCCTGGCTAGAAGAGGCCGGTTATCGGTTCGATAGTGATAACGCCAGATTCCAGGTCTACCTGGGTGACCACGTCCGGCGTGGCAGGAATGAGAACCTCGCCGTCAGAGGTCTGAACGACGTACACATCGTTGCTGCCTGTTGAAATGATGTCGGATACTTTGCCCAGGGACTGCCCGCCAGACGTCCTGACCTCCAGGCCAACGATCTGAAAGTGATAGAAGGTCCCTTCCGGCAGTTCTGGGGATTCACTGGAGAGTGTTTCTAAAATCGCCCCCTGAAGCTCTGCAGCATCGTCGCGACTGTTGACGCCCTGGAACTTGATGAGCAGCGTCTTCCCTTGTTTGCGTGAACCCTCGCTGATATAGGCACGCTGCCCAATGAAAAAGCGTGCTCCGGTGACGAATCGGTCCGGGATGTCGCTGAGGGATTCAACTTTGACGTGACCAATTCTGCCCCAGACGCCCAATACGCGAGCCACGGCAGTACGGTCAGGAGAAGACGATGGCGAATCGGGAGAAGTCGACATGATTAAAGCAGCGACCTGAGGGGTGAGACCAGGGCGGGGTTAAAGAATCTGGAGTGAAGCACGGACGCCCTGCTTGATGGCAACCACCCTGAGCATGATGCGCATTGCTTCTGCAACGCGGCCCTGCTTCCCAATGATGCGGCCCTTATCGTCAGGGTCTACCTCAAGCTGGATGACGTATACGCCATCTTCTTCAACCTGGGTCACCTTGACCGCATCAGGGTTGTGTGCCAACGACTTGGCGATGTATTCGATGAGCTCACGCATGCGTTAAGCCTTTTCCAGAACACCTAAGTTCCGTAGCATTCGTGAAACCGGTTCGGAAGGCTGGGCGCCGTTCTTAATCCACTCGGCGGCCTTCTCGGTATTAATCTCAATTGTTGCAGGTTCAGTTCGAGGGTTGTAATGCCCCAGCTGCTCAATGTACCCACCGTCTCTAGGTGAGCGGGAATCCATTACCACAATGCGGTAGCTAGGCTGGTGCTTCTTACCCATACGCCAAAGTCTGATGCGCAGCATATAAAACAGGGCTCCTCGTTAGATATAACTTCCAAAGTATTATAGGTACCCTTTATACCTACTGTCAAACAAGGGCACTGCCCTTGACCCACGTACCCGGGCGGCTTCTCACTACGTGTGCCAGAGTGTATCCGTCTCTCTTGGTTACCGCCAGGAACTCAGGTACTACAAGAATCCTGCTTATTCGCGGCGGAGGGCTTCAATGGGATGGAGTTTGGCTGCTTGCATGGCTGGATAACTACCGAAGAATAACCCTATACCACCTGAAACGACCATTGATAGTGCTGCGATGTCCGTACTGAACGATGTGTTAAGTGTCGAGCTCCCAAATTTGATTCCGTCGAGCACCTGCGTCAAACCTAAGCCCAAAGCTACACCCAAGAATCCACCCGTAAGGCTCAACAGAACAGCCTCAACTAGAAATTGAGATAGAATATCTCTGCGTTTCGCCCCCATTGCCTTGCGGATACCAATCTCTCGTGTTCGCTCCGTCACCGACACCAACATAATATTCATGATCCCGATGCCACCTACTAGTAGCGATATGCTGGCGATTGCACCTAAGAACAACACGAACGTGTTCGTGGTCTCTTCCAATGCTTCAATTGTTTCTTGTTGGTTAGTGATCGTGAAGTCGTCTTCATCAGTGATACGATGTCGGATTCGAAGGATATTGGTGATCTCGTCGACCGCAGCATCCGTTGCCTCTTCGTCCCGCACTTTAACATTCACAACTTGTACGCTGATTTCACCCTGAGGTGTCCTCTGCGTTCCCAGACGATAGTAGGCGGTACTAATGGGAACATAAGCTTGGTCATCTTGGTTACCAAATCCACCGGAACCCTTGCTTTTCATCACGCCAATGACCTCAAAATCTCGACCATTTACTCTAATCGTCTGGCCGATGGGCTCACGGAACCCGAAAAGGTTCTCAACAACATCCGGACCCAATATGATGACTTGTGAAGCCATATTTATGTGTGTTGAAGTGATTGATTGCCCCTTTTCTATCTCAAAGCTACGTACAGATAGGTATTCAGGGGTAATACCTATCAACCGAGTATTGGAGTTTTCCCGTTGATAAACCAACTGACCTCGGAGTTGCGTCTCTGGCGCCACAGAAACAACAGAGGGGGCCAGTATCGGGTCTGTTAACGCCAGGGAGTCCTCTAGAGTGAGGTTGGCTGCACTACCCTGGGCTCCACTGAATCCAAAAGAGCTGGTTGCCCCGGAACGAATAAAGAGTAAATTGGTGCCCAGGGATTCGATACGAGAGGTTATGGATTCCTGTGCTCCACGTCCGATGGCCATCAAAGTTATGACGGCGGATACGCCGATGATGATACCTAGCAGCGTTAGGCCAGAACGCAGCTTATTAGAGTTCAGTGCGTCTATAGCGATGAAAAATGTGGTGAAGAAATTCATAAATCCACTCCGTTTGAACTAATACCCGCACCAGCTGTAAGCGGAATTGTAACTGGAGCATCATTCACCACATGGCCATCACGGAAAGAAACGATTCGGTCAGTGTGTTGGCCAACGTTTGCTTCATGAGTTACCAAAAGAACTGTTAGCCCTTCGTCCCGATTTAATCGCTGCAAAACGGTCAATATTTCATCACTGGACTTAGAGTCTAGATTACCGGTAGGCTCATCAGCTAGAAGGATCGAGGGATTCTTGACCAGTGCCCGAGCGATGCCAACTCTTTGTTGTTCTCCACCGGAGAGTTCAACAGGCCGATGCAGAGCTCTATTGTGCAATCCGACCTTATACAATGCTTCCATAGCTCTGTTTCTTCTGTTGTGTCCATCCCCATACATCAACGGCATCTCTACGTTACTCAGTGCAGTGGCGCGAGGTAACAAGTTATAGGTTTGAAAAACAAACCCAATTTTGTTATGACGTATTTCCGCAAGTTGGTTGTCATTCATTTGACCTACATCTTCGCCCTCAAGGACATACTGGCCAGAAGTGGCTACATCTAAGCAGCCAAGAATGTTCATCATTGTAGATTTGCCGGAGCCAGAAGGACCCATTATTGCCAGCATTTCTCCTTGCGACACAGTAAGGCTTACATTTTGTAGGGCAGCAACTTCCACGCTGCCCATCTGGTAGATTTTGGAGATATCATGAATATCTATCATTTATACAGATCGCAATTCTAAAGATTATTTTATGGCGGACGTAATCACCTGGTTCTGGCGCCTTGTCCCCTGCCTGAACTGCCTTGGCCGCCGGAATTACCACCGCCAAGGCCGCGCATTTGTTGCATCATTTGGCGGAATTCGGCCCTCGGATCAGAGGAGCCAGCTTGGGTGGTTGAAACAACCATGTCGCCCTCTTCGACACCTGTTAAAGCGATGGTCCAGAAGCCGTCACTAGTCCCCAGCGTGACTTCACGTTCAGTAACAGTGTCACCTTGACTAATTAGCACTGTTGGTTGGTCGATGGTTCCCGCGATAGAAGTACTCGGGATGAGCAGGACATCGGATTCTTTTTCAATCACGATCCTTGCGGTTGCGTTCATTTGCTCTCGCAACCTCAAACGACCAGGGGTTTGCACTTGGATTCGAACAGGGAAGGTCACCACACCCTGCTGGTTGGTGCCAATCGGAGATACATTGGTGACCACACCGGGAAATTGCGGTCCCGGTAGGCTGTCGAGCGTTATAAGGGCATCTGCCCCGACGCGCACCATGAGGACATCAATCTCATCTAGTCGGGCGTCTACCTCTGCGATGGAGGAGTCGACTACCTCGAACGCTAAGTTATTCGCGCCTGAGGTTCGTCCTTCTACGACACCCACTTTGCTGATGAATCCGTTAAATGGTGCCTTGAGCACCGCCAACTCCAACTGCTGTTTGGCTGTGCCAACCTTTGCTGTGGCTCCATTCAATTCCGCCTTTTTCAGAGCCAAGGTCAATTTGTCTGGTAAAGCTATGAGATCTGCCAATGTTTCGTTGGCGTCCTCAAGCTGTGCGGAAGCCACTTCCATATCGCGTTGTTTCAACACGATTTCTAGGGAGTTCACGCCATCTAAGGTTGTTTGTAACTTATCTACTGCAGTATTAAGTACTGTGGTCGCTGTATCTACTGCCTTTAAAGAAGTAGATATTGTCTTTGCGGCGGTAGTATCTGCAGCCGTCCATGCGCTAGCTGCTTTGTCCAATACTTCCCATGATTTATCGATTTCGGTTCGAACACAGATGTCTTGTTTGACCAACGTGAGTTTTGCACACGTGCCATAGATGTTTCCGGGGTACAGCGAGAGCCAGGTATAAACAGTAAACTCGCTCCAATCGGTATCAGGATCTTCAACCAGATCTGGAGTGAATGCCAAAATCGAGTGGATCTTAGCGTCGCGTTGGAGGGGTGCGAAAAGGAAACCCAAATCTATTGCATGCCAGGAAAGGAATTCGTCAGGAGTCGTTTCGTATTCTGCTTCGACCAGTTTGATTCCGAGGAATTTGTTGATTGTAACCTGATAGTCTGCCTTCGCATTGTTAAGAGCATCTGTTGCAACTTGGACCTTTGATGCTTGATTGACTTGTTGGAATGCTAGATCATTTTGAGCGCTTCCAAGCGCTGATGTTGCCGTCGTTTTATGGCTTTGGAGTTCTACCAACGCTGCCAATGTAGCAGGTTCTTGTATGTCAGCGAGGGCATCAGTGGATTGATCAAGTTTCAATTCTGCAGAGGCGACTGCTGCACGGGCTTTAGCCAATCCCAGATCGGTTTGGGGTTCCTGGGCCAATGCATAGGCGTTTGTAGCGTCTTGTAGGTTAACCTGAGCTTGAGCCAAATCCTTTTGGAGTTGGGCCACGGTGTCGTCGTCTAAGCGCGCCAGTATTTTCCCCGTCTGCACTTGATCACCCACTTCTACAGACACCTCGGCCACTGTTCCCTGGGAACCGAAGTACAGGCTTTCACGAATGGGGAACACAATGCTGCCACTGCTGGTAATCTGGTTGATGAGATCGCCCTTTCGCACCTCGACAAACTGTTGGCCGTCTTCCAGCGGCTCACTATCGGATGAGTCGCTTTGGGTGTAGGCGTACCCGCCGCCCGTCGCTCCCAACACCACGACCGCGATAGTGATTGCCTGCCAGACCTGAAGCGTCTTCAACCAGTTGATCAGTGCTCCCATGGACTTCCTCCATTGAATAACTTGGTTTACCTTTTACAAAACTGCCCACAAAACCTCGCTACAAATGAAAACGAGAAATTGGAGACAAGGTTAGGAGGCGGTATTGTTTAGTGCACACGTCACGTTAGACGCAGTGTTTGTCGATGAGATGCCATTAATGGCCCTCAGCTTCGTTTTCTTCAATGACCTTGTCTATCACCTGCTTGAAGAACTCATACGGGTGCGCACCGGTGAATAGGTATTTCCCGATAGTGAAGGCCGGAATGCCGTTGATCCCGTGCGCCTGTGCTTCCTGGTATTGATGTTGCACAGTGTTTGTATGGGTCTGCTGCTTCAAGGCTTCTGCAAGCTTCTCCGGATCCAACCCCACCTCTACGGCTGCTGCTTGAAGAACGGATAGCTGCTCAATGTCCTCGCCCCGCTCCCAATACGCACGGTAGACCGCGTGGTGGAAAGGTATCTCAAGCCCGTTCTGCTTCGCGTGCTCCGTGGCTTCCAGCGCCGGGACTGTATACGGCGTGTGAGGACTTCGTCGCATGGTGAGGCCAGCTTCTTCCGCCAGAGTCCGAAGCGGCTCGTTCAGTTCACCGTTGGAGCCCTCGCCCTCACGGGGTTGCCGTTCCCGCCCACCGGGTTGGATGTCAGGACGGAGGAAGAACGCGTGGGTCTCAACCTCTATGGAGTATTCCTCTTGGAGCCGTGTCAGCCTGTCCAGGCCGATATAGCACCAAGGTCATATGTAGTCATACCAAACAGTGATGGGAATTGTCTGCGTCTTGCTCGCCATGGAATACCCTCTGCATGTAGTTGCGCCTGGATTTGTGGCGACAGTATATCATGCGTAGACGCCTGCTCCGAGGTGGGGTTTTGTATCTGAAGACGACCGATTCACCTTGACATGAATGGGGTTGAACGCTAGTCTGAATATAGATATCACCCGTATTTTTAGGCGAGATTGGGGGCACCGTGCCCAGGTACGATTACCAATGTACAGAATGTAAACATCGATTTGAGCTCAAACAGGGCTTCGATGCAGAGACCGTTACAGATTGCCCGGAGTGCGGCAAGATAGCTGAACGACAGATTAGCCTGGTGCCCGTCATCTTCAAGGGCAGCGGCTGGTATGTGAACGATTACGGCAAGAAGAAGAGCACCCTTGGTGAGTCATCTCCTTCAAGCGGGAGTGACGGCGATAGCAGCAGCTCCAGCGATGGTGGCGGCACCAGCCATGATGATGGTGGACATAGCCATGGTGGTCACAGTCACACCCATGACCACGGCGCTCCTGCTACTCCGGCCCCTGCAGCCGAGTCCTCTTCCTCAGACAAGTAGCGGGAACCCCCTCGTGCGGGCGTTGATTCAACGTGTCTCGTCCGCCTCCGTCAGCATTGATGGCGAATCCCTTGGTAGCATTGCGACTGGTTTTGTCGTGCTCCTTGGCGTAGGCCAGGGTGACTCACCGGAAGATGCTCGTTACCTTGTCGATAAGACCCTCAACCTCCGAGTCTTCCCCGACGATGCTGGACGCTTTGACCGCTCGCTAATGGACATCGATGGCGATCTACTAGTGGTCAGCCAGTTCACCCTCTACGCCGATACCCGCAAGGGCCGTCGACCCAGCTTCACAAGTGCAGCGCTCCCAGAAGTAGCTATGCCGCTCTACCAAAGCACCGTTGAGCTGTTCAAGGCGTCGTGCAAAAACGTGGTCACGGGTCGCTTTGCTGAGCACATGCTTGTGGACATCCAGAACGACGGCCCGGTCACCATCATGCTGGACAGTCAGGGCACGCCCTGAACCCATGCTACCTGGTGGTCTGTTAAGGGAAACCTGTGGTTAGCGTGGATTCAGGAATCGCTTTGTTGGGTAACCGCAGGATTATGGGTCGAGGGCACGCCCTCGCAGGCATGTGGGTCCAGGGCATCGCCCTGGCTTAGCCCTCGTAGGAAATGTCCATGCTGATGTCCAGAGCTTGAGCCGAGTGGGTCAGCGCCCCCACGGAGATTAAGTCGACACCAGTGGCTGCCACAGCCTGCACTGTTGCCAGGTTGATGCCACCGGACGCTTCAAGCAGTGCACGACCCTTGTTGGCCTCCACCGCCTTGCGCATCTCGTCGGGCGACATGTTGTCGAGCAGCAGCAGCTGCGCCCCGGCTTGTAGCGCTTCTTCGGCTTCCGCCACCGTAGTGACTTCAACCTCAACCTTGATGGTGTGTGACGCACGCTCGTGGGCCTGTCGGACGACATCGCCAAGGGACATCCCCCGGAGCTTCAGTGCGGCAATGTGGTTGTCCTTTATGAGAACGCCATCGCCAAGGTTCTGACGATGGTTGCGCCCACCGCCGCATCGCACGGCGTACTTCTCTATTGACCGCAGGCCGGGAATCGTCTTGCGTGTATCGATGATCTGGGCGCCGGTGCCTTTCACCGTCTCCACGTAGGTTGCCGTGGCCGTTGCTATGCCGCTGAGGTGCTGAATGAAGTTCACCGCAGTGCGCTCCGCCTTGAGCATGGTGGCCGCCGAGCCGCTGACCCGAAGGATGATGCTGCCTCGCTCCATGGTTGCACCGTCGGCCAGCGCAACTTCCACGTTGAGCGAGGGGTCTACGCGATGGAACACCGCAGCAGCGATCTCACCACCAGAGAGCACCCCCGGCGACTTCGCGTGGAGGGTGGCCGTTGCCTGAAGGTCGTCCGGCACCAGCGCGTCAGTTGTGGCATCGCCAATGCTCAGGTCTTCCTGGATGGCCCGGTCAATGAGATCGTTCACTTCTGGGGTGAGTGGCATCGTGTGATTCCCGCCTAAATCGTAAGTTGGAGAAGGTCATGGCCTACTTTGAAATTGCCTTTGTACGTGGATGTGATTACACCTGTTGCCCAAGACTCATCGAAGTTGCCTGGAAGGTGAGAGACCACCAGCCTTGGTACGCCTGCTTCCTGCGCGAGTAGCCCTAGCTGATCCGGAGCTGTGTGCGAGTCAGCTATGCGATTGCGTATCTCAGGCTGAGTTTGCAGTTGGTTGCCTTGTGGATCGACCATATAGTTCGCTTCGTTTGCAGGTCGACCTTGCGTCAACTCGTGCACCAATAGGTCCGCCCCAGTTGCCGCTTTGATGATGGCATCGCAGGGGGCGGTGTCGCCGGAAATCACCATCTTCGCCTTGTCCTGTTCAAACACAAATCCGAGGGCTGGCTTCACATAACCGTGATCGACTTCAACAACCGTGGCCTGCCAGTCGGTGCCAGTGACCATATCACCGTCGTTCACCTCGATGACGTTGGGAGTCATGACCTCATCGCCGACACGGTCATGAAGTCGACGGAGCTTGATATCGAACTCGTATGCGTGGATCAGCCGGTTAACGAACTCTTGCGTCTGTGGTGGCCCAACGATGGTGTACGGCTTAGGTCGATTGGCGATCCATCCGCTGATGAGCAAGTGGGCCAGATCTATCGTGTGATCGGAGTGCATGTGGGTGATGAAGATGTAGTCGAGTTCCACTGGGTGCTTGCCGACTTCCACCATCCTACGCCCTGCGCCGCTACCGCAGTCCACTAGAATCGACGAGTCTCCTATTTGTACGTGTTGGCTCGGACCCGCCCGTAACGGGTTGGGGTGCGGTGTGCCTGTGCCGAGCAGTGTTAGCTCCATTGGTGCCCTCCCTGTGGCTAGTGGCGTGACTTTGTTATGACCGTGTGGCATTCCCAAGTCGAGGAGGTGTCTGGAAAATCGGTGCGGTAGTGTGCCCCGCGACTCTCCTGACGTAGCAATGCCGATGTTGTCATCAGTCTACTCAGCGTCACCATGTTGGCAAGCTCATGGGTGGTTTGGTTGGTGCCCGCGGGTAGTTGGGTCTGCCATGCATCTAGAGTCCTTGCTGCATTATCCAAACCATCCAGGTCCCTTAAGATGCCCACGTTGTCCCACATGAGTTCTTGTAGGGATTCTTTGGTAGGTGGTCCGGCCTTAGAGTCAGTAGCCTTAGGCTCATCAAGTTCAACGACGCCCTCAGGCTTGGGGCCACTCCATCCGCCCTCTAAGGTACGTTGCACCAGCCGTTCTCCGAACACCACCGTCTCCAGGAGAGAGTTGCTGGCGAGTCGATTGGCCCCATGAAGCCCAGTACCGGTAACCTCGCCGCATGCGTACAGACCCGGTAGCGTCGTCTCGCCCTCTGTGTTGGTAAGAACGCCCCCCATCATGTAGTGGGCTGCCGGCGATACCGGAATGGTGTCCACCGTGATGCCCAGGCCATGGGAGAGGCATGTGTTATATATGCTGGGGAACCGTGTGGTCAACATCTCCGCCGGGAGGTGTGTTGCGTCAAGCACCACGTGATCGGCACCTGTTGCGTGCATCTCTGCCAGTAGAGAGCGTGAGACCACATCTCGCGGCGCCAGGTCTCCCTGAGGGTGGTAACGCTCCATGAACGGTTCACCGTTTGTGTTGCGAAGGATTGCCCCTTCACCACGCATGGCCTCCGTTATCAGGAACGGTGGCGCGCCGGGGAGGCAAAGGGCTGTTGGGTGGAATTGGTAGAACTCCATGTCTATTACCGCTGCCCCCGCATTAAATGCCAGTGAGACACCATCGCCGGTCGTGACCTCCGGGTTGGTGGTGTATCGGTAGAGTCGACCGGCCCCGCCCGTCGCGAGGACGGTATACGTGCCGAAATATTCAGATTCTTTGCCGGTTCGACTATCCAGTCCGGCAACGCCGGTTACACGACCACCATCATCGTTCAGGAGTAGTCGGGTAGTAGTGACGTATTCCTGGACGTGGATGCGCGACGAACGGGCCAGTGCAGCCAGCGTAAGTTCGATTTGAGCACCTGTGGCGTCACCGCCTGCGTGGAGCACTCGCGGCATTCGATGAGCGGCCTCTCGACCTAAAGCGATTTCTCCGTTGGTGGTATCGAATAGGACGCCCAACCGTACCAATTCTGCAATCGCCCTAGGGCCTTGTTCGGCCAGGATGCGGGCAGCTTCCTCGTTACAAAGGCCAGCACCGGCGGCAAGGGTATCGTCAAGATGGTAGCGTGGCGAGTCTTCCGGCCCGACTGCCGCAGCGATGCCACCCTGGGCGTACTGGGTATTGCAGTCCTCAATGCTGCCCTTGGTGAGTATGAGGACTGTGCCGTGTTCCATCGCCAGCAGCGCCGTATAGAGCCCGGCAATGCCGCTGCCAATGATGATGTAGTCATAGTGTGGTTGTATTGTCATAACGTCGAATCGCTCTTTGGGTAACCGTCAGGCACACGGGTGCAAGGTTAACCCTGCAGGTTGACCTTGAAGGGTATCGGGCCGCGTAGTACGGGTTTGCCATCGGGCCACTGGTCTTTGGGCAGCTCGTACGTGACCTCAATCTCATTGCCGTCGGGGTCAAGGAAGTAGATGCCGAATGCGACGCCGTGTTCGCCGTAGCCGACGATAGTAACGTTGTGTTCTTTCAACTTACGGTGGAAGTTCTCAAGCTCCTCGATCGACTCCACTTGCCACGCCATGTGGTACATGCCCACGCGGTTCGACTGCGGGCCAGGTGCGTCGGGGCCAATCTCCTGGGTTGCCAGGTCATGGGTGGTTTCCTGGGCGTCCGTGCTGTAGAAAATCATGCCGGGGAACTCTGCGCTGATGTTGAGTCCCATGACTTCCGTGTAGAACTTCTTGGAACCCTGTGCGCTTCGCACCCGGATCACCAGGTGGGTCAATCGCTTGAGTTTCGTTTTTGTCGTCGTCATGGCCACTCAACCTTTCGATATTCCTTGGATCATTGGAAGTAAATTAAACAATGTCCTTGAGTAACCGCAGGAGACTAGGTGCAGGATAATCCTGCTAGGAGAGGGAGAGCATCCTGTCCAGCGCCACCTTGGCGTAGTGCGCCGTCTCCAATGTCACTGATACCTGATTGGGTACGCGACCCGCCAGGAGCTCGTCCGTCACCCACAGCAGGTACGCCGGGTGGATGCGATACATCGTGGAGCAGGGGCAGACCACCGAGTCGAGGCAGAACACCGTCTTGTCGGGGTTCTCATGGGCTAGCCTACTGACCAGGTTGATCTCCGTGCCTACGCCCCATACCGTGCCTGGAGCTGCTTCGCTAATCATCTTCACGATGAGCTCAGTCGAACCCACATAGTCGGCCTGCTGCACTGTTTCCAGCGGGCACTCAGGATGCACGATGACCTTCACGTCCGGGTACTCCTGCCGTGCAGTGGCAATCTGGTCAGACGTGAAACGGGTGTGCACAGAGCAGTGGCCCTTCCACAGGATCACCTTGGAGCGTTTCAGCGCCTCAGCTGTGTTACCGCCCAGGGGCTGGAAGGGGTTCCACAGGAGCATCTCATCAAGGGGGATGCCCATCTTGAATCCAGTGTTGCGACCAAGGTGCTGGTCAGGTAAAAACAGGACGCGTTTGCCCTGTTGAAACGCCCAGTCGACGACTTTGTCAGCGTTGGACGACGTGCAAACCGCTCCGCCGTTTTCGCCGACTAGGGCTTTGATGTCGGCCGTGGAGTTCATATACGTCACGGGGATAACGGAGCCTGTGCCCAACGTGGACATCAGGTCATCCCAGCAGTCGAGCGCGTCGTCGGTGGGGGCCATGTCCGCCATGGAGCAGCCAGCGTTGATGTTGGGCAACACCACCTTCTGGTGTTGGCCGCCCAACACTGCTGCCGTCTCTGCCATGAAGTGAACGCCGCAGAAGATAATGAACTCGGAGTCTTGCTGTTCAGCCGCGTACTGAGAGAGTTTGAGTGAGTCTCCGCGGAAGTCCGCGAACTGAATGATGTCCTCGCGCTGGTAGTGGTGGCCCAGGATGACCGCCCTGCTGCCCAGCTGCGCCTTGTTAGCTTCGATTCGAATCGTCAGCTCTTCGGGTGACATGTTGACGTAGTTAGCGGGGAGCTTTTGCCAACGAACGCCGGCGTTAAACTCCTCGGCAAGAGACTTGGTCTCCAACGGCTCCACCTGACAGAAGGCGGATTGCTCCAACTCCGTCAGAGGCACCCGTGGGTTGTGCAATTTTGCTTCAACTATTGAAAGGTTGACGGCCATATCGCTCCTTCAGAACCTAGTCCATCACCGGTACGCCCTGGAGTGACCAGGGTGCTGTTTCTGTGATTTTGACCTGGGTCATGCGACCGTGAAAATCCCTGTCGTCTTCAAAGAAGACTAGTTTGTCTGTGCGGGTGCGGCCCTTCCATTTGCCGTTGCCCTGGCCTTCCACCAACACTTCAACCGTCTCATCCAGTAGTGCTGCGTTGATGCCTGTGGCTATCTGTTCCTGGAGGGCATCGACTGCCATCAACCGGCGCTTCTTCTCTTCCTGAGGAACATCGTCGACGAGGGTTCGGTCAGCAATCGTTCCAGTACGTGTCGAGTATTGGGCAACGTGTACTTTGTCGAAACGCGTCGCCTCCAGTAGGTCGTAGCTGGCCTGGAACGCAGCATTGCTCTCGCCGCAGAACCCCACAATGAGATCCGTGCTCATGGCCACGCCGGGCACGGTGCTGCGGATTTTTTCAATGATGCGGAGGTAATGGTCAGTGGTGTAGGGACGGCGCATGGCGGTAAGAACGTCGTCATCGCCAGCCTGGATAGGTAGGTTGATGTGTTCACACACCTTGGGCAACTCCGCCACGGCGTTGATAATCTTGTCGCTCATGTGCAGCGGATGCGAAGTCAGGAACCGGATGCGTTCAAGCCCCTGTACCTCTTGTAGTCCGTAAAGGAGGTCGGCAAGATCGCCCTCGCCTGGTACGTCCAGTCCATAGGCGTCCACTGTCTGGCCCAGAAGCGTAACTTCTCGTACGCCTCGGGCAGCAAGTAACTCAGCCTCGTGCACGATTTCCTGTAGGGGCCTGCTGGCCTGCCTACCTCGTCGATAGGGGATGATGCAGAAGCTGCAGAAATAATCGCAGCCCTGGATGATGGGGATAAAGCTTGTTACGTCTGCGTTGATGTCAGAGAGGTTGCTCAGGCAGCCCTCGGGATCGATGCCAAGACGCTCGCCAAGGAGGTTGATCAGCGGCTCGTACTGCTGGGGTTGCATGAACACATCAACGTGCTTGAATCGTTTGGCCAGTTCTTCCGTCTTCGGCCCTACCATGCAGCCCATGAGCGCAACGATTTTGTTAGGGTTGTTTGCTTTGATTGGTTTCAGCATGCCAATGGTGCCTGTGACCTTGTCCTCCGCGCTTTGGCGGACAACGCAGGAGTTGAGAACGACAACATCTGCATTCTTTATGGAGGATGCTTCTGAGAGCCCCATCTGTTGGAGGGCGCTACCCAGGCGGTCTGAGTCTGCCGTGTTCATTTGGCAGCCGATGGTCCAGATGAAGTAGTTGCGAGGCACAGCATTTCGCTCAGCGGCCGTCTCCGACTGCTGGGTAAAGCTTGCCCCCCAATGTAGTTCCTGGATTGCCATCAGCACTGCCTAGAGAGGATTTGAATGAGTGGCGGAGGGACAGGGATTCGAACCCTGGAGAAGCCGTTAAGCCTCTAAGCGCTTAGCAGGCGCCCGCACTAGACCACTATGCGATCCCTCCGCGTTGTACCTGAACATATCTATCGTATCAAGGGGTCATAGATAGGACAATACGAAAATCGGCGCTATTTTGAAGCTGATATTGTGATTAATTGCACAATTAAGCTAATAAAAAGTGACATTCTTAGTCGCTAATAATCGATTATTTCACAATAACCGCTCGCAAACGAAGCACCTCCCCTGCTTCATAAAACTTTCACTCAGCGGTATCTCTGTTAAGAACCTCCAGCGAGTATGGGTCTAGGGCTCGCCCTAGTGGTACACTGGCGCCACCTCGAGGGGAGACACCAGTGCCCGACGACACAACATCGCAGACCCGCAGCCCACGCATCTTTCACGGCTGGTATATCGTGGGCATCGCTGTTACCTCGTCGATGCTCCTGTCCGGGTTCCAGACCTACGCCTTCAGCTTCTTCTTCAAGCCAATGAGTGAAGACCTTGATATCAGTCGCAGCGCCCTCTCAGCTGTGTTCCTGATCCGCGCAGTCATCATGGGCTTCCTTGCGCTACCCATCGGTATGGCAGTTGACCGTTACGGGCCGCGCGCATTGGTCACCATCGGTATCCTCATCGGTGGCCTTGCTACGATGGGCATGGCATGGGTGAGCGGCCTGCTGAGCTTCTACCTGGTCTTCGGCGTCATCCGCGCCTTCTCTCTGACTCTGTCCGGCGCTGAAGTCACAACTACCGTGGTAGCAAAATGGTTCATCCATTATAGGGCGAGGGCTCTGGCGATCTCTGCCATCGGCGTCCCCTTGGCCGGTGTGCTGCTGGCACCGCTGGCGGCACTGCTGATCAACCTCTACGGCTGGCGGAACTCCTTCATCATCTTCGGCGCAGCTACCCTGGTCATTCTTGTGGTGCCTGCCTGGCTGAAGATGCGTCGAATGCCGGAGGATATCGGCCTTCATCCTGATGGCCGCACGCCCGAGGAGGTTGAAACGCGAGCAGTCGCGTCTGGCGTCACCGTCGTTCCTGAACGTAACTGGACCATGGGCGAAGCTGTCCGCACTCCCGCGCTGTGGCTGATAACCATCAGCCTGAACCTCACCATCTTCATGACTTCCAGCATCACTCTCCATCAGGTTCCCTACATGTCCGATAAGGGGTTCTCCGCCACGATAGCGGCATCAGCGGTGATACTCATGACGTTCATGGCTGTGATGGCCAAGTTCTTCTGGGGGTACATGGCGGAGCGTTACCCCTTCCGCTACTGCATGTTTGCCAGCCAGCTCTCCGATGCTGTGGGCATTACGCTGCTGCTGACCGCATCCACCAACTTCGGCATACTGGCGTACGCGTTCACCATGGGCATCGGACGGAGCGAGGGGTTGTGGAACGCCCACGCGTACTCAACGTACTTCGGCAGGCGGTTCCTTGGAAGTACCAGGGGCATCGTGGCGCCGATTCGAATCCTTGCGAGTGGCGGCGGGCCCCTTGTCACTGGCCTGTTCTTTGATGCCAACGGCGACTACGTGATTATCTTCCGCATCTTCATCGGCGTGACGCTGCTAGGGGCTGTCTGTTCGTTGCTGGCAACACCACCCAAGGTGAAAGAGCCTGTGGAGTCTGAGGCTTCCTAATTAGCCTTACCCCGTTGGCGTAGATATCCACACCAGGATACCGAACAGGACGATGAGCCCTTCAGCCCTCTGTATTGGCGCCGTGCGTAGCTCCTCGCCGTATCGCGTGACCCAGTATGCGTTAAGCGCGCCCTGGTTCCATACGATGATGGTGGTGGTCAGCGTCATTACCATGATTCCCAGGAGAAGAACCACGCCGGGGTTGAGAGTGTAGAAGGACGTTAGCGCCAATCCGAAGGCCGCAAGACCTAGCGCAACGACCGTTCCTGCGTTCAAAGTCGTAGGGACGCCTGCCCTGGTTGCCAGCTCCTGGATGATGGTTGAGTGGCGATGCAGCCTGAACATCTGGTAGAAGGGCACAGCCCAGGTGAGGGCGTGCCATACGGGAAAATGCTGTTCGTCGGTCTCTTTATCAAGTTGTTTCCAGGTGATGTAGAGCCAATAGAACATGTACAACCCGCCGGAAAGAATACTGGCAATAATCAGCCTGTTGGCCTCAAATCGAAGAAGGAGATCGGGCTGGACTTTCAACTCCTCGAGTTTTGCCATCGACTCCGGCGATACTTCGTCAAAGGCGGTGTGCCCGCACTGTCGGCAGAATCGGGAAGCAGCAGGACCTACCTCGCCGCATCGCGCACATTTTTTGTAGTCGTTCGTCATAGCATATCCTCCCGTTCATCCCGAGACTGGCGAAGGACGGGAGTCAATAACCTCACTTTGGACCCGTCAGGGAATTTGGGTGTGGGCTGCGCCCACCCAGACAGAACCATCTTCAAAGAACTCTTTTTTCCAGATGGGGACGATCTCCTTGATGCGGTCCACTACGTACATCGCGATAGCGAAGGCTTCTGCTCGATGGGGCGCGGCGACTGCGACAATCAGGCTTGCTTCACCCAACTCCAGCCTGCCGATGCGGTGCGCCACAGCCATGTCCGTGATGCCCCAGCGTTCCTGCACCTCGTCAAATATCTGCAGGAAGGTCTTCTCAGCCATCTCCGGGTAGGCCTCGTACTCCAGACGCACTACCGTCCGACCGCCTGTCTCGTCGCGAGTTGTGCCCTCGAACGTGACCACGCCGCCGTTGGCGTTACTCTTTACCAACGCCGTTACCGACGCTGCATCAAGCGGTTCTTCTGTTATGAGGATTCGTTCTGTTTCCATGATGTCTCTCTTAGGTAACCGTCAGGAGCTTGATGTGGGCTCAGCCCACCCGCCGGATACAGGGGGGATCAGGGCGATCTCATCGTTTGGCTCAAGGACGTAGTCGCGTTCCGTGTATTCCTGGTTCACGGCCACCATCGTCGTGGGCATAAGAGGCAATGTGGACGGGTGAAGCTCGCCCAGCGATGTCAGTGCATCCGCAACGGTTGAGCCTGATTGCAGCGTGACTTCAATGCATTCCTGGCCGACCCGTTCGCGGTAGATCGCGAAGAGCCGAAGAGTGACTGTAACTCCGTCCGATGATGCCATGTGCCGATTATACCCGGCACCACCGAACGGAGCCATATGTTTCGATGAAGGAGTTACCCGAGTTTCACGGTGCTCAACCGCTGCTGGAACTCCGCTGCGGTGAAGCTGTACTCCTGGGTACCCGTTACCTCAACGGCGAATGAGGCACACACGCTGCCCATCAACGCCGCTTCGGCCAGGTCTTTGCCCTCGATGAGGCCCTTGATGAGCCCACCGCGGTAGGAGTCGCCTGCACCTGTCGGATCCAAAACCTGCTTCGGCTTCACCACGGGGATGGTGGTGGACTTGTCACCGGTGGTGATCACCGAGCCTTCTTCGCCCTTGGTCGTGATGACCGACTTCGCCAGCTTGCCCAGGGCCGCCATGTCCAGCCCCGTGGTGTTGGTGATAAGCCCCATCTCGTAGTCGTTGGCGATCAGGATGTCCGCACCATCGATGCACTCTTTAAGGCCGTCGCCTGTCCAGATGGGCAGTGACTGGCCGGGATCGAAGATGTAGCGGATGCCCCTTTCCTTGTAGATGCGACTGTAGTTGATCATGTCGTCCAGGTTGCCGGGCGATATCATGCCAATGCTCTCCTCAGGCTTGTAGCTGCTGAAATCGAAGTCGGACGTGAACATCATCGCTCCGGGATGGAAACCGGTGATCTGGTTGTCGCCCATGTCGGTAGTGATGTAGGCCCCTGCCGTCGGCTGGTCATCAATCACCTTGATGCCGCTCTTCGGCACTGAATTCTTTTCCATCCACCCATAGTACCGGGAGTAGTCGTAGCCGATGGTTGCCAGGGTGTGGGGCTGCTCACCAAGGAGTACCAGGCAGTAGGAGATGTTGCCGGCAGTGCCGCCAGGTCGCTCCACGAGGCTATCCACGTTGAAGCTGACGTTCAGATTGTGGATCTTGTCAGGCATGATGTGGTCTGAGAATCGACCGGGGAAGTTCATGATGCGGTCATAGGCTAGAGAACCGGACACAAAGATATTCATGTTGCTCCTGTGTGGTGTGGTTTTGTGCGGAGCTTAAGGCTAGCTTGGGTAGATGGGTGTGTCAACGATGGCGAGGCGGAAGTAAGAGGCACCTGATGGTAGTGCTTTGTAGAGAATTCGCCGATTTGCGGTGGATTGGGCTAATTCTTCGCAGAAGCCCCCGATGTTGGACCTGCATCTCGTCGTCGTCCCCGCCTGCGGTTCCAGCCCATGACAACAAGCAACTCACCCACAGAGGCGTTGCTCACATCGTCCTTTAGAGGGACATCCGGATGGATCTGGTAGGAGTTCTGCCTACCGGTCTTCGTCTTGGTGACATAGCCGGCTTCCTCCAGATCATTGATGATCTTATGCGCTGCCCGCTCCGTGATGCCGGAAGCGTCACCAATCTCCCTTGCAGTCCGCCCTAGGCGCATTGCGATGATTGCAAGAACCCTTCCGTGGTTTGTTATGAACGACCAATCAGCCATGAGAAAAAGCCTTCCTCTTCATTGACGCTAACGCCTTAATACTGTAGCATAAAACCTGAACTGTATTTCATGTTTTATTTATGACGTATTAATAATCCTGTAAAAATATTCAACGCTTACCTAACAGTGATTCCAGTTCATTGGTCAGCGTTCTTTTTTAGACCGCGCCAGTATTGGCAAAAACGATGGTCTTTGTCAAGCAGGATTTAGGTGAACCCCGTGGCAATTATCGAGCGAACGCACCATTGGGTGCCGGCGTTTTAGAGTCAGCTACAACACTAATCGGATAGGTAGGATCAATTGGCGGTAGAGAGTCTTCTCCTGGGTTTGACTGCAGCGGCGATTTTCGGATTCGCCGACCTGATTGCTGTGGTCGTCGCGAGGAGGATACCTCTCGTTCGCTTATTGCTGTGGGTTCATGTCGGGGCCTTCATCATCGGCGTACCATACTTACTACTGGCTGCTGACCTCGGCGCATTGTCTCCCGGTCACTGGGCTCTCTTTGGCGTTCTCAGCCTAGTGTTCCTGGGTATGCAGTCAACCTTTTACAAGGGACTTCAGATTGGCCCTGTTGTGCTTGTGAGCCCCATCGTGTCGGCGCATCTGGTCATCGTCATCCTCCTGTCCACCATCTTTCTTGGCGAGCGGTTGGAATCTGTTCAGATGCTTGGGATCAGCATCGCCATGTTCGGGCTTCTGATGGCAACCATGACGTTACAGAGTGACCCATCACGGGGCAGCAACGCGGGTAAAGGCGTCACCTATGCGCTGATTTCCATGGTGGGCGTCGGGGTGTTTATTTTCGCTGTCGGTGCACTCTCCAAGGAGATCGGCTGGTTCCTTCCCATCTTCTTGGTACGCGCCGGAAGTTTTTTCATCCTCCTCCCTGCGCAGCGGTTCGCTAAAGCTGGATCCTGGTGGTCTCCATCACCCAAACTCGTGATGATTGCAATCCTGGTAGGGGCACTTCAGTTCAGCGGCCTGGCTGCGTATGCATCTGGTGCACAGATGGGCTCTGTCTCTCTGGTGGCGGCAATGTTCTCCATCTACCCGATCATCCCAATGATTGGCGGTGTGATCTTGATGCGTGAGCGGATCGTTCCACGGCAGGCAGCTGGGTTGGCGTCAGTCTGCGCGGGTTTGCTAGTGCTCGGCATGACATCCTGAGGATTTCAGTAACAACTTCGCCTGCTGCTAAACGCACTCCACAGTGAAACCTCCATCTGCTTGATTACGGGCGCCTTCCATCCGGGCTGTCTGACATTGACAGCCTACCTGTGCCCTGTGTACGCTCCCAGCCTAAATACACACTCAGGAGATACCCGTGCAGTTTGAAGGAAAAGTCGCAATCATCACCGGCGCCGCAGGGGGCATCGGCAGTGAAGTTGCAAAGACGTTTGCAGCAGGCGGTTGCCATGTGGCCGCGCTGGACATCAATGAACCTGCCTTGGAGGCACTGGCGGAGAAGGCTGACGGCCTGCCGGGCCAAGTGACCCCTGTACTGGCTAACGCCTTCGATCCTGAAGAAGTCCAGAAAGCGGTGGCGTCTGTCCTTAGCTGGACTGGTAGGATAGATATTTTGGTCAACTGCGTTGGCGGCAGTACCGTGATTTCCAACACTGACCGGCCAGTGGAAGAGTTATCGCTTGAGGAGTGGAAGAAGGTCCTGGATTTCAACCTTGATTCTCCCTTCCTGTTCTGCAAAGAGGTGCTCCCCCACATGAAGGCGCAAGGCTTTGGGAAGATCGTGAACATGTCGTCGAGGGCAGCCACGGGCTTGGGCGGTTCCCCAGCGCCGTATACAGCGGCTAAGGCAGGCATTATCGCCATGACTACGCGCATCGCCAATGAAGCTGGCCCCTATGGAGTCAATGTGAACGCCGTGGCCCCGGATACCACGCTCACAGACCGGATACTCAACGAACTTTGGACTGACAAACCCGATGCGGATAAGCAGGCATACCTGAACAGTGTGGCCTTGCGCAGAATGGGGCAGCCAGAGGATCAGGCGAAAGTCATCGCGTTTCTGGCATCGGACGGCGCCGACTTCATATCCGGGCAGACAATCCACGTGAACGGCGGCATGTAAACGCGGCATTGGCCGTGAAAATGCAGTACTATTGACGGCAATTCACGGGTGAAGGGGGAGAATCATGGCAAGGATAAAGCACATAGCAATCGCAACCGACGATCCGGAGGCCACAGCGAAGTTCTACATCGAAGGCCTCGGCATGAAGCAGGTAGGCAAGTTGGACACGCCGACGGACGAGGGCTACTACCTCACGGACGGCTACATCAACCTGGCCATCCTGAAGTTCAAGACTGAGGGGGAAGCCGACACAGAGGGCGGGCCCAAGTGGACGGGCATGCACCACTTCGGCTTCAACGTGGAGACCATGCCGGACGCTGAGGAAAAGATCTTGGCAGCTGGTGCCAAATTGAAGCGTAAACCGATGGACGCGGATGGTAACCCCCGCACGGGTAACGTTGAAGTGAAGTTCACCGGCCCTGACGGCATCACCATCGACCTATCAGAGTTTGGTTGGGTAGGCCAACGTGAAGAGGACGAGGCCCGGGATACTACGCTCAAGGCAGCTAAGGCCTAACCGATAAGTAGGGTTCGCGATTTAGGTAACCGTCAGGCACATGAGTGCTAGACTTAGCCCTGCCTGCTTGTGAGACGGTGTCCCTCGTCCAGACCATCGAAGGTCCAGGCGGGTCTGGTCATGAGGAACCGGTAACCAAGGTCTAAGAGATTGCCAACGTTCTGTTTGAAAACGTGGGGGTGGCCAGCTACCACCCCTGCGTTTTTGCATATCTCACCTATCTCGCGCAACGCATCCTTGAACTCTTTGTTATCGTACTGCTGTGGGATGCCCATATCGTGGGTAAGATCGGCCTCGCCCACAAGCACCACGCCGATGCCAGGCACCTCTGCCAGTACCTCTTGCAAATTACCCAACGCCTCCATGCTCTCGCACATGGTGACTACCACAAGCTCGCCGTCGGGGTTCAAAGGCCACACATCGCACCGCTGGTAGTACTCGTCTCGTGACAGACCCCAGTACCGTGCTGCGTTGGTTGCTGCGTCGCCCCGAAGTCCCCGTGGCTCGTAATACGACGAGTTCTTCTTGGCCGGGTATCGACATGCCGCCACGGCGTTGTACGCGTCCTGTACGGTTGTTATCTGCGGCCAGACCACGCCGTACGCGCCAAGGTCCAGAACCTGCTTGGCGAACCACTGCACGCTCTCTCCACCGTTGGGGGGAATGCGCACCATAGGGGCCACTGCCGGCGCGACCGTCGGCGCATCGTGTATCTGCTGTCGATGCAGCATGAACTGCATGCTTAGCTGTAAATCCTTGATGTCGTAGGGGTTGTGCTCAAGCTCGTACACGACGCCATCGTATTTGGTGAATGACAGGTTCACCGCGTTCTCAATGCCAGGCGATGAGAAGGTTGTGAAGGCCGCCGGAGTCTCCTCCAACGCCCGTACGACGCCGTTTAGTCTGTGTCCTTTACCCGTTGGCATAGCTATTACATTCCTACTTTGAGTTCCAAATTCGATTCGGTAACCGCCAGGTCACTCGGGTCCAGGGCTCGCCCTGGCTCAACCGCCTTTGGGTTGGAAGGGCCATGTCCCATTGTTGGGTTGCGTCTTCATGCCCTCTCGTCGTTCTGCGTTGAGCTTCGGGTCACGAAGGGCATGGGCGTCCCACGTACGCTTCAAGCTATCGACCACGTGCTGCGAACTGCGGCCAACCTTTTCGATCTCGATCTCAGCGAAATCGCCGTCCTGCAGTGGACCCAGGTTGCCGTGGTTGGTGCCTGCAAGAATGAGGTCGCCGGGCTTCAGTGTCATGACGTGCGACAGCGTTGCAATCATGTACGCGATGCTGTGCTCCATATCGCTGGTGTTGTAGGTCTGGCGCAGCTCTTCGTTGACCCAGTACTTCACATCAAGGTCATTGGGGTTGCTGATTTCATCGGCGGTAGTGATGGCCGGGCCGATGGGCAGGAACGTATCAAAGCTCTTACCGTAGTCGCCCGGAAGGCTGGCTTCGTCCTCTTGCGGTGCGCGTGCCGACACATCGACAGCGGTGGTGTAGCCGAACACAATGCTCAGTGCCTCTGACTCAGAGAGGTTATGCCCCTCTTTGCCGATGACCACGCCCAACTCGGCCTCATGGTTGAAGATGACGGGATGGAAGGTTGGCAGAACCACAGTCTCGCCAGGGCCGATGATCGCTTCAGGCGACTTGAAGAAGGTCTTCAGGGGGCGCATTGGCTCAATCTTGACGCCCTCCATGTAGTTTCCGTTACCGGCAAGAATTTTCCCCGGTCGCGGTAGTGGTGCGCAAAGCTTGACCTTGTCCATGGGGATGACCGTGCCGGTGCTCTCCAGGTCTGCCAGCTTGCTCTTGAGCGAATCGAAGTTGACGATGATCCGCTCCATGTAGTGCTGGGACGAGGATATCTTGTACTGCGACACTGCGTCTGAGATGTCCACCACGCCGTCTGCTTTTACGATGCACGGTAGAAACTCGTTATAAAATCCTATCTTCATTCTATTGCTCCTAATCTGAGTGAGACTAAAGCCGGTCCATGGCTTGCCTTATAAACTGCTTGTTCGATAGTTCGCTAGGGAACAAAAAGGGCTAGCCTCCCTTGGGCTGGAAGGGCCATGTACCCGCGTTCGGTGTGCCCTTGAGGCCTTCGCGACGCTCAGCCATCTCGCTTGGCTTGCGGAGTGCGTGGGGATCCCACGTCCGTTTCATGGAGTCCTGGACAAGGTGGCCATTGTGACCGACCTTCTCAATCTCGATTTCCCCGAAGTCGCCGTCTTGCAGTGGCCCGAGGTTGCCGTGGTTGGTGCCGGCAAGGATGAGGTCGCCGGGCATCAGCGTCATGACGTTGGACAGCGTCGCAATCATGTACGCGATGCTGTGCTCCATGTCGCTGGTGTTGTATTCCTGACGAAGTTCCTTGTTGACCCAGTACTTCACGCCCAAGTTGTTGGGATCGCTGATCTCGTCAGCCGTGATGATGGCTGGGCCGATGGGCAGGAATGTATCGAAGCTCTTGTCGTAGTGGTGAGGTGGTGTTCCGGGGACTTCGGCCTCGTCTTCCACCGGTGCGCGAGCGGACACGTCTACCGCGGTGGTGTAGCCGAAGACGTAGCTGAGCGCATCAGCCTCTGAAACCTGTTTGGTTTCCTTGCCGATGATGACGCCGAGTTCGGCTTCATGGTTGAAGATGACTGGCCTAAACGTTGGGAACACGATTGTGTCTCCAGGGCCGATAACGGCATCAGGCGATTTGAAGAACGTTCGTAGCGGCCGTGGCGGGTCGATGGGCACGCCCTCCATGTAGTTACCCTCGCCGCAGAGAACCTTGCCGGGTCGTGGCAGCGGTGCACGCATGCGTACTTTGTCGGCGGGAATGACCGTGCCGGATGCCTCTTGCTGCTGAAGCGATGAACGAATGCCATCGAATCCGGTGATGATTCGCTGCATCAAGAGTTGGGGCACACCTTCATCCAGGTCTTTCACCTGATCGGTGATATCGACCACACCGTCGTCCTTGACGATGCAGGGGCGATAGTCGTCGTAGAAACCAATCTTCATGTCTACCTCCATGCTGTGTGTCGTGTTGAAAAACAGAGCCACACGACTTTGCCTTTGGGGCTTTGGAGTTGGGAGGATATATTCTCAGCGATGGAGGGTCAAGGGTTGATTACTGTCATCCTGAGGCGACGAGTAGAGCTTACTGCTCACTGAAATTAGGTCCATATGCTGGGGTAGCAGGATGTTTAACTGCGCGCACTGCCAAAAATTTCAAGTATCCACAACGTTTGCAAAAGCAATTTCATATAGTAGCGTTAGCTAGACGGAGCCATGTTGTCAGATGCTGGTTTCGATACAAAACGAAGGTTGGAGGACAGCATGGCAAAACTGTCGTATTTACTTGAGTTCACTATCAATGATGGACAGCTAGAGGCGTTCAAGGAAAAGGCAGCAGGCTATATCAAAGCAGTACAAGCGGGAGAGCCCGGCACCCTCATATACGAGTGGAGCCTTGAAGAGAACGGGAATCGTTGCATGTTGCACGAGGTATTCGAAAGCTCAGAGGCGCTGTTGACGCATTTTGCGAACGTTGGGCCAAGCCTCCCCGACCTGATAGCCATTGCGCTCATTACCAGGCTTGAGGTCTTTGGCGATGTGAGCGGTGAAGCACGGGCAGCCGTTGGGACTCTTGGTGCAAAGCACTTTACCGGCTTTGCTGGTTTTACTCGATAGATTCAACCCTGGGTAACCAACTCAGACATTGTCGCGGGTTGGGATGCCTGGACTGATTTGTCCATAAAAGAAAGCCTCCAAGCGAATGCTCGGAGGCTTTCTTTTATTACCATGTTTCAAACCCAGGATTGGGCCGGAGTGGGCGTTCAGTTAGCCTGGCCTAGCAAACCCAAGTTTCTTCCCTCTCTGACAGCCTGTGTCCTACTCTTTACACCAAGCTTCTGATACAAGTGCCTCAGGTGAAAGTTCACCGTGTTCTCACTGACAATGAGCACCGCTGTAATTTCCTTGGTTGGTGCGCCGTTTGCCAGCAGGTTGAGGACTTCACGCTCCCTCAGGGTGATGTCCGGGCGAGGGTCTGATTTGGGGCCGCTTGCCAGGCTACTTATCAGAGACGACGGAACCAGTGAGCCCCCGGCAAAGACCGTCCTAATGCCGCTCAGGACCTCTTCCCTGCCCGCTCCTTTGACCACGTATCCCTTTGCGCCTGCCCTGATCCCTTCGCGGGTATGATCATCGTCCTGATACACCGTGAGCAGGATGATCTTGCACTCAGGAAGGGATTGCGTAAGCTCCTTTGTTACTTCTATTCCGCTCATCGATGGCATGTTCACGTCCATCAGAATGATGTCAGGCTGTAGCTCAAGAGCTTTGACGATGGCCCACTCCCCGGTGTCAGCTTCTCCAACCACTTCAATGTCATCTGCTATTTCCAGCCAGGCACGGATGCACTGCCGGATTAACTCATGGTCGTCAACGAGAAGGATTCTGCAGTTGCCTACTTCGGTGGTATCTTTGAATGCCAGTTGTTCTGGCTCAATCGGAATTACTTCTGCGTCCGTGGCTGATAATGGTATTCGATTGATGATGCGGGTCCCGGCCCCACGGGCACTGACAATGGTTAATTCACCGCCAGCAAGCGATGCGCGTTGGTCCATTACGCCCAACCCGAACCCGGTGAGCCCAATACGCCTTTTTGTTTTCTGGGCACGGACATCAAACCCAACACCATCATGCACAATGTGGAGGACAACATCGTCAGGCCCAAAGATGATTTCAACGGTTACCATAACGGCGTTACTGTGTTTGTAGCAGTTGGACAAAGCCTCCTGGATGATACGGTAGACTGCCAGCGTGGAACCCTCAATTGCGTCCACTGGCTCAATCCTCTGGGGTTTCATCTGCACGTTTAGTCCACGTAGCCGGAAAAGCTTCGCCTCGGCCTCAATCCCAGCTGCCAATCCACCGGGTTTTAGTTCTATTGGCTGGGAATCCAAAATGGATGACCGGGTCTGGGCCAAACATGCCTGAGCCAGGTCAATGGCTTCCAAGACTCGATTGAGGATGTCCATCCGATTCGTCGGGACCAGGTGTTCAATGGATTCCAGTTGGGTCACCAGTGCGGTCAACGTCTGAGCGACCGTATCGTGGATTTCTCGCGCTACCCGTGTCTGCTCCTCCAGCACCACCAGTTCCTGATTCGCCTGCTGAAGTTCCTGTTCTTGAAGCAGTTGCCGTGGCTGCTCGTCCACCTGCAGTTCCAAGCTGTTTTTGCTCTGCCTCTGCAACTAGACGCTCTTCCTGTTGTTTCCTGTGGGCAAGGCCGTGGACCATGAGACTCCCTTCGTGCTGTTACTGGCTTGTGAAATAGTGCGTCGCAAGCCAAGAATTCTCTGCTGACTGTTGTCGTTCGGCGGAAAAGGACAATGTGTTACCTAAACCTTTACCCGCCGGGAATCGAGGTTATCAGACGCGGAGGTGATTGGGCACAGACAGTAATGGTTGTATTTACCCTACTAATGTTTTTTGTAGGCAACCTCAGGGCATTACAAGATCGCTTTTGCGCGAATCAGGCCGAATGGGAGATTCTCAACGCAGGAAGATCCAGCTCACCACTCTAGATACAGCTAAGGATTTGTCTCCAGGCAGTAACTATCAGGCAGACACAAAAGCGAGTAAATTGGTAACCGTCAGGTATACGGGTCCAGGGTGAACCCTGGTAGAATGGTGCATGATGGAGAACATGGAAGACCGATTGGTCTCAGCTGCTGAGCAGGGTGAGGACACAGGTGTTGATCGCACCTTGCGACCTCGCCGACTCTCTGAGTACGTGGGCCAAACGAGGGTCAAAGAAAATTTACAGATCGGCATCCAAGCTGCCAAACAGCGTGGAGAGTCGCTGGACCATGTGTTGCTCTATGGCCCACCGGGGTTGGGGAAGACCACACTGGCCCATATCATTGGCCATGAGCTTGAAGTCAACGTGAAGATTACCTCCGGCCCAGCTATCGAACGCCCAGGCGACCTCGCTTCTGTCCTTACGAGCCTCAACGAGGGCGACATCCTCTTCATCGATGAGATCCATCGCCTCAGCCGCGTGGTGGAAGAGGTGCTCTACCCGGCGATGGAGGAGTTCGGCATTGATCTGGTCATCGGCAAAGGGCCTGGCGCACGGAGCCTCCGGTTGAACTTGAAGCCTTTCACCCTCATTGGCGCTACAACGCGGTACGCCATGGTCAGCCCGCCGCTGCGAGACCGCTTCGGCCTGGTGCATCGCTTGGACTTCTACAAGCCGGAAGACCTCCTACAGATCATCTCCAGGTCCGCGGAGATCCTAGGTGTTGAGGCGGATGCTGAAGGCCTGGCTGAAATAGCACGACGTTCCCGAGGCACGCCCAGGATTGCCAACCGCCTTCTGCGTCGCGTACGTGACCACGCGCAAGTGCTGCAAGGTGGAGCAATCACCAAAGAGGTGGCGCTGGAGGCCTTGTTTCGCCTGGAAGTGGACGAGCTTGGTCTGGATCAGGTCGATCACCAGGTGCTGCACGCCATCGTGGAGAAGTTCGATGGTGGGCCAGTAGGCCTGGAAACCGTCGCTGCATCGATTAGCGAGGACGCCGACACTGTCATGGACGTGTACGAGCCTTTCCTGCTGCAGCTTGGCTTTCTTGAACGAACACCTCGGGGTCGAGTCGCTACGCGGCTGGCCTATGAGCATCTTGGTTTGAAGTACGTGAGCCCCAAGAAGGGCGCGGAGTCCCCGCAACTGCGCCTTGATGATGAAGAGACACAATGACCATGATGCCCCGCGTCACTATTTACACCGATGGCTCTGCCCTGGGCAACCCCGGCCCCGGAGGCTACGGCACCGTCCTGATGATGGATGAGCATAGGAAAGAGCTTTCGGGCGGCTTTCGCCTCACCACCAATAATCGCATGGAGATACTGGCAGTCATCAAGGGGCTTGAAGCATTGCAGGAACGATGCCACGTGGAGCTTTACAGCGATAGCCAGTATGTCATCAACGGGATTATCAAAGGCTGGGCGAAGAAGTGGAAGTCCAAGGGCTGGATGCGCAACAAGACGGACAAAGCTATAAACCCGGACTTGTGGGATCAGTTGCTGACCCAGGTGGGCAGGCACGATGTGGCGTTCAACTGGGTTCGTGGCCACACGGGTGTCGAGGAGAACGAGCGGGCTGACAGGTTGGCCGTGGGCGCTGCTGAGGGTAATGGCCTAACGGGTGGATTGATGGTGGATGAGGGCTACGAGTCGGTCAACGGAAGAATGAGCTAGGTTTAGCCTTCCGGAGCTAGTTCCGTTGGTACCTGCGTCCTGGATGCATCGGCGAAGTAGGTGTTGTACAGCTTGGCGTACGCCCCGCCCATGGTCATGAGTTCAGCGTGAGTACCCTGCTCCAATATCTCCCCATGCTCCAGCATCACGATCTTATCAGCGTTGCGGATGGTGCTGAGGCGGTGGGCGATGACGATTGACGTCCTGCCCTGGAACACCTCGGTCAATGCCTTCTGAATGACGCTCTCACTGTAGCTATCGATGTTCGCCGTGGCCTCGTCGAGGATCAAGATGGCGGGGTTGGCGATGAGTGCACGGGCAAAACTCAGGAGCTGGCGCTGTCCAACGCTCAGGTTCTGGCCACGTTCCTTGAGCGGCGTGTCATACCCTTCAGGCATCTTCTCAATGAACTCGTGGGCGCCCACGGTCTTGGCTACCGCGACCACGTCTTCGTGGGTTGCATTGGTCTGGTTGTAGGCGATGTTCTCCCTGATGGTGCCGGAGAAGAGGAACGGCTCTTGAAGCACCATAGCCGTCTGGCGGGCCAGGGAGTCCTGGGTCACATCGCGGATGTCATGGCCATCGATGGTGATGCGACCTTCCGTGACATCGTAGAAGCGATTCAGCAGTGCCACCAGGGTGGTCTTGCCCGCGCCGGTCTGTCCAACAAGGGCCACCGTCTGCCCTGGCTCGATAGCGAGGTCTATCCCCTTCACCACTTCGATTTCCGGCACATAGTGGAAGCGGATGCCCTCAAGGGCGATTGCACCTTTGACGGGTGGAAGGTCTATGGCGTCCTCTTTGTCCTCGACATCGACCGGGGTGTCTAGCAAAGCGAAGATGCGTACCCCGGATGTCATTGCTCGTTGGAACTGGGTGTACTGCATCGTCAGGTTGCGGATGGGATCGAAGAATCGCTGTACGTACAGCACGAAGGCGACGATGACGCTGACTTCCAATGTCCCGTTGATTGCCTGCCGTCCGCCAAAGACGACCACAAGGCCAATGGCTACGGCGGTCAGTATCTCAACCGTTGGCATAAGCGCTGCTGATAAGCGGCTTGCATGAAGATTGGCCTCCAGGTGACCGTTGTTGACCTCATCGAACCGCTCCATGTTCGTCTCTTCACGGTTTAAGGACTGGACAACGCGGATACCAGAGATGTTCTCCTGCAGGTTGGCATTCACAACTGAGATTGCCTGGCGTACACGCATGAACGTTCCCCACGCGATCTTCTGCCAAACAAGCATGATGCCTATCAACACCGGGATGACGGTGAGGGTTATCAGCGCAAGTTGTACGTCCAGCAGGAACAACGCAACCACAATGCCGCCAAGGCTGAGGACGTCCGCCAGGCTGGAGACCACTAGGTTTAGGAACTCCTGCAACTGGTTCACATCGTTCTGGCCGCGGGACATGATGCGCCCCACTTCATTCTTGTCGTAGAACGATGGGGAGAGACGTTGAAGGTGCTCAAAGATACGTGTCCGCAGCGAGTAGAGGACGCCCTGGCTGACCCGAGCCAACGTCACCTGGTAGAAGTAGTTGCTGACGAAACGAAAACCCATGTTCACGGCGAAGAGCATCATTACAAAGCCAAGTGCGCCTACGGTAGCGTTTTCGCCGGCATCCACCTGCCTCCCTGCTTCCACCAACTCATCGATACCGAGTTTAATGATCCAGGGTTGGGCCACAATGGTGAATGTTGTCAGGAGCATGGTCACAAGACTGAGGATCGCCAGGCCTTTGTAAGGGAAGACGTAGACAAACAATCGCATGACTACCCGATGGTTGTAGACGGATCCCAACTCACCTTCATCGTCCATCCCTGCCCTGCGGCCCATGCGACCCATGCCGCCGCCGCCCATACCGCCGCCGCCCATACCGCCGCCACCACCGCCGTGCATCATGACCGGGCCTCGCTGTTATGGCTGTTTGCGGTCAAGGAATCGATTGTCGGTTCGTCAGGAAGGAGTTGAAGCTCATAAAGCCGTCTGTACAACCCGTTCTGATCCACCAGTTCTTTGTGGGTGCCACGCTCAGTGATTCTGCCGTCTTCCAGCACAAGGATCTGATCCGCGTGCATCACGGTACTGAGGCGATGAGCTATTACGAAGGTGGTGCGTCCCTTCATCACGCTCTCAAGGGCTTCCCTAAGTTGATGTTCCGTGTTGGCATCAATGCTTGATGTGGAGTCGTCCAGCACCAGTATCGGCGGATCCAGCAGTACGGTTCGGGCAATGGCCAGTCGTTGCCGTTGGCCTCCGCTGAGGGTGATGCCGCGCTCTCCTACCCAGGTGTCATAGCCATCCGGCAATTCCAACACGAAGTCATGGAGCTGCGCGATGCGTGCTGCTCGCTCAACATCTTCCTGATTGGAGCCGGGCCTGCCGTACGCAATGTTGTCGGCAATGGTCGCCGAGAACAAGAACACGTCCTGCATGGCGATGCCCACGTTGCTTCGAAGCGATGCGAGGGTTGTGTCTCGAACATCTATGTCATCCAGTGTGATGCGACCCTCAGTGGCATCGTAGAAGCGGGGTATCAGGTGCACCACGGTGGTCTTGCCACTTCCCGGCATGCCCAGAAGGGCTACTACCTGGCCTGGTTGTGCCTCAAGCGAGACATCGCGGAGGACGGGCTCATCGCCGTAAGCGAACGATACGTTCTCAAACCGCACGTGGCCTCGGACTCTGGGCATCTCTGTGGCGTCAGGGCGTTGCTGCACCGGTGAGGGCGCGTCCAACACCTCGAAGATGCGCTGTCCCGCGGATACGGCCCGAGAGAAGTTGTTGATGATCATGCCGGACATGCGGACGGGGCCCTGGATGAGGCCCAGATAGAAGATGAACTGTGTCAGTTCTCCAGGGGTGAGCCGTTCATTGACGATCTCCTGACCGCCGAACCAGATGATGGCTCCGGTGGCCCCCGCAAACACCAACTGGATGAAAGACGAGTTGGCTACCTGGAGCTTACTGACCCTGATATGGGACTCAGAAAGGTCTTTGATGACTACGTCAAACTTCGCTTTTTCATAATCCTGGGCACCAAAGGCACGGACTACCCTGACGCCGGAGAGGTTCTCCTGCAACACGGTGGTCATCTTGCCAGTTGTCTTCAGGACGTAGTTCCATATCTGGCGAAGAGAAAGGCTCACTACCGCTGAGCGGTATGCGACTATCGGGACAAATGCCAGTCCAATGAGGGCAAGCCGCCAGTTGGTCAGGAAGAGGAGCCCTGCTGCGCCGAAAACCAGCATGAATATCTGCACTGCCCGTAGTAGACCACCCTGGACGAAGTTGCGAATCGCCTCGACGTCCGCAGTCGCCCGCGACATTTGATCGCCGGTCTGACGCTCGTCGTGGTAGGAGAAGCTGAGGCGTTGAAGGCTGGCGAACATGGCGTTGCGGATGTCGTAAGCCACAAGCTGACCAGTCCACTCACTCAAGTAGGTCTGGCCGTAGGCGAAGGCACCACGAAGCCCGTTGACCAGCAGAATGAGCCCTGCTAATCGAACCATAGCATTAAAATCGCTCCCTCCCAGTACATCATCCACCGTTTGGCCGAGTAGACGAGGCACCATGAGGGCGAAAGCGCTGCTACCGATGAGGGCTACGTATGCTGCAACCATATGGCGAGGGTGTCGCCATGCCATCCCCAAGATACGCATGAAAATACTCATACGCCCCTATTCTACGCGCATGGGGAAGAGGGTGCCAGCGTGTGGGGCTGTGATTACCGTTCACTTCTCATGTACAATAGGTACAACTCCAACGTCCGTCAGGGAACGAAAGACCCGAAGGGTCCCGGAAGGGTCAAATTGCCAGATTTCAAGGTCGTATCAGACTTCGTGCCCACAGGTGATCAGCCTAAAGCGATTGAGGCTCTAGCTGAGGCTGCCAATCGCGGCGACCGCTATCAAACGCTGTTGGGCGTTACCGGCAGCGGCAAGACCTTCACCATGGCCAAAGTCGCGGAGTCGGTGCAACGACCTACCCTGGTCATCGCACACAACAAGACGCTGGCGGCGCAGCTTGCTACAGAGTTCCGGGAGTTCCTGCCGAACAACGCCGTCGAGTACTTCGTCTCCTACTACGACTACTATCAGCCGGAAGCCTACATTCCTCGTACAGACACGTACATTGCCAAGGACGCTTCCGTCAACGATGAGATAGACCGCCTGCGTCACTCGGCTACGCGCTCTCTGCTGACGCGACGGGACGTGCTCATCGTGGCCTCTGTGTCCTGCATCTACGGCCTTGGGGACCCTGAGG
>JAPYRQ010000082.1 GCA_029936935.1 Dehalococcoidia bacterium
CGGAAAACATGCTCTCCGCAATGGGAACGGACATTGAGACTAGTGGTAATTCGATAGCGATCAAACCTGGCCGTTTGATCGCCATGGATATCAGGGTGCCCGGGGATATCAGCGCCGCATCGTTTTGGATGGTCGCAGCCGTCGCCCACCCGAACGCATCGCTGAATATCGAAGGCGTTAGCGTAAACCCCTCCAGTGCCGGCGTGATAGACATCTTGAAGCGCATGGGCGCTGACATCCAGCTAACAAACCATCGAGAAGAGGGCGGAGAACCGGTTGCAGACATCGTTGTGAAATCCAGTGGCCTGGAGGGAGTCAAGATTTCCGGAGACATCATTCCCAACGTCATTGATGAGCTACCGGTGCTGGCCGTTGCCGTCTGTTTTGCTCACGGCACCGCGGTCATCAAGGACGCGGCTGAGTTGCGGATGAAAGAGACCAATCGTATCACCGCTATGGTTCAGGGGCTGAGACATATGGGAGCCGTAGTCCAGGAACTACCGGACGGAATGGTAATTCAAGGCTCAGCTACCCTCAATGGGACCACGTGCCAGAGCTACGGTGACCACCGCGTCGCCATGTCATTGGCAATTGCTGGACTCCTCGCTAAGGGAGAGACTGTGATAGAGGGCTCCGAGTGCGTCTCTGTGTCCTACCCCCAGTTCTGGAACGATCTGGAAACCCTCACAAAGAGAGATGCCGTTGTCTAATGCAGATAGAGTCCTGGATCAACTAGGGCCGCAACCCTTGATGATGGTCTTGTCCGGCCCTTCCGGTGTGGGCAAGGACGCAGTCCTCTCACGGATACGCGATCTACACTACGATCAGCACATCGTGGTGACTGCTACGACTCGACCAATGAGGCCAATGGAGACAGACGGCATCGACTATATTTTCCTTGACCAGGCAGCCTTCGATAAAAAGGTGACAGACGACGAGTTCCTGGAATGGGCAGAGGTCTACGGGAACTTCTACGGCGTACCTAAAGACCAGGTGCGTGACGCGATTTCCCAGGGCAGGGACGTCATCATCAAAGCAGATGTTCAAGGTGCAGCCACCATCAAAGCGCTGAACCCCTACGGGGTGTTCGTGTTCCTAGCTCCGCCGTCGTTCGTGGAGTTGGAACGACGTCTGACGATTCGCAAGACTGAAGCCCAAATAGACTTTGATAGGCGCTTGAAGACAGCACGCGAAGAGATGGAGCGATTGCCGTTGTTCGACTACGTTGTCGTAAACAGTGATGGAGCATTGGACGAAGCCGTGGCTGCGTTGGAATCAATTATCCAGGCGGAGCGGTGGCGATACCCCCGCAGGACATTGGAACTCTAGTCTCAGCACTAGCTGGGGATGCTCAGCGCCAACTGGTCTCTCAAACACACACTGCATGAAAATCGTAATCGCTCCCCAGGCATTCAAAGGCAGCCTTTCGACCTCCAAAGCCGCAGACGCCATTGCCAGAGGCACCCGGCAGGTGTTCCCGAACGCCGAGTTGGTGCTTGTGCCTGTTGCGGACGGGGGTGACGGTACGCTTGATGCGCTCATCAACGCAACCACCGGTTCATTCCACACCGCAACGGTATCTGGCCCTTTGGGTCAACCCGTTTCCGCTCGATGGGGTGTTCTGGGCGATGGCGCTACCGTTGTCGTTGAGGCTGCACAGGCATGCGGGTTGGCCCTGTTGACAGAGCAAGACAGGACCCCCCTAAAGACTTCCTCTTATGGTGTTGGCGAGCTTATACGACACACCTTGGACGCGGGCTATCGCAGAATAATTATTGGCCTCGGAGGCAGTTCCACAAACGATGGCGCTGCAGGGCTGCTCCGTGCCCTTGGTGGAAAGTTACTTGATGAGAATGGAGTTGATCTCCGTCCAGGTGGGGCATCGCTTCTTGATCTATCGCGAATCGACCTCTCCGGTATGGATTCACGGCTGCAGGATTCTGAAATCATCATCGCCACCGATGTCACTAACCCTTTGTGTGGCCCCATTGGAGCAGCTGCCACATTCGGGCCTCAAAAAGGCGCTACGCCCAAGGACGTCGCCATGCTGGATGCTGCATTGGCTCGCATGGCAGGAGTCATCACACAAGACCTGGGGATAGACGTACTCGATATTTCTGGCGGAGGTGCAGCCGGAGGTATGGGGGCAGGATTGGTCGCATTCCTTGGGGCAAAGATTGAGTGGGGTGCGGACATCGTTTGTGATGCCGTAGGGCTGGCTGGACACCTTGATGGCGCCGAACTGGTTATCACGGGTGAAGGTCGATTGGACTGGCAGACCGCCTACAACAAAGCCCCCGTAGCCGTGGCCCGTCGGGCAGCAGCACGCGACATTCCGGTCCTGGGAGTCGGAGGGTCGCTAGGTCCTGGTTGGAGGGGACTCTATAAGGAGGGGTTCACCACATTAAGCGGCATGGTTTCCGGGCCTGTGTCCCTGGACGATGCTTTGGCTTTGCCTGAAACCCACCTGACTAGTGCCACAGGGCGGGGACTGAAGCGGCTTAGGTATGCACTCTCTAGCGTATGACCACCAGGTGAACCTCGCCCGGGCCGTGCACCCCGATGACGATGGTCTGTTCAATGTCCGCAGTCTTGCTTGGTCCGCTGATGAGGTTCATGTACCAGTTTAAATCGCTTTCTTCCGCCAACTCAGCCTCACGGAAGATCAGCAAGTCCTCCATTGTCTCGACCATCTGGTCTGCTTGTGCAACCGCTATGTGAACCGGGGGCAGTAAGGAAGTTATTCGGGCTGCACCCTCTCGAGCCACCAAGGATGCTGACGCCGTCTCTGCTATCAGGTAATCCATACCGGTGATGCCAATGTCCGCACCTGCGGCGGTTCCCTGCATGTCAGCGTTGTGTGAGTTCAACAGTACGGAGTGAATGGACTTCGACTCTAATGCCTCATCTAACCCAAGACGTTCAACGGCGAGGTGGGATGTGCGGACTACGGTATTAGCCGCCAAGCCTGTGGCTATATCGACGATCGCCTCCCGCGCCTCGGCGTCAGATGAAACGAATACAATTTTCCACTCCTGGAGCAGAGCACTTCTATGGAGTTGCTCTAACAGTGAGTCCCTTCGCTGAGCCAGCGATTCACGCAACGCCTTGGCTTTTTGGGCGATGTCCTGGTCGTCCGCAAGGTTCAGGCTAGCGTCTGCATGGGTGACTTCAGCTCCATCGTTACCTTTGGCCAGAGCTACACGCACCGTTGCAAGGAATGCCTCTTTACTTGCCATCCTTGTCCCCCTTCTCAGGAGGAATGGCCATTGTCGACCATCGTGCGTGGAAGGGTTTAGCGGCGACCTTTGGGAAGTCCCTTGACTTGGTCCATCCCGACAACGGTGGGGGTAAGCGGCGCAAGAACTTATTGCGTGACAGCGGCCACTGGAGAATCGACGCAATTTTGCCGGCAAGGCCAAACATCCTCGGTCCGCTAACAGTCATTCGCCACCCACGCATCATCATCGACTCGATGCGATCAGGCTTCTTCGTTCCAGCCGGGCCTTCTGTTGCATCGCTGCGGAGCTTCAAGAGCATCCGTGGTATATCGATATTGATGGGGCACACTTCGCGGCACGCCCCACAGAGGGTTGATGCAAAGGGCAGGTCTTTGGCTATGGGTATACCCAGGATGGATGGTGTGACCACAGCGCCAATGGGGCCTGGATACACCCAACCGTATGCGTGGCCACCCACTTTGCTGTAGACCGGGCACGCATTGAGGCACGCACCGCAGCGTATGCAGTAGAGCGCCTCTCGCAGTTGGGGGTCGGCCAGCATCTTGGATCGACCGTTGTCCAGGATCACCAGGTGGAACTCTTCTGGCCCGTCCTCCTCGTTGCGCCTTTTAGGGCCGGTGGCGAAAGCCACGTAGCTGGTGATGCGTTGCCCGGTAGCAGAGCGTGTCAGCAGTGGGAGGAACGTTGAAAGGTCGCTCAACCGTGGGATGACACGCTCCATGCCCATCGTGGCGACGTGCACTCTTGGTAGCGATGAGGACATGCGCCCGTTGCCCTCGTTCGTCACCATGACGATCGTGCCCGTCTCCGCTACGCCGAAGTTGGCCCCTGTCATGCCCATGTCAGCCTGCAGGAACTTCTCTCGCAGCACCTTGCGTGCTATGCCTGCAAGTGCAGTTATGTCACTTTCAGCCGGGGAGCCCAGCACCCGTTGGAAAAGCTCTGAGACCTCTTCTTTGGATTTGTGCAACGCCGGGGCGATGATGTGGTACGGAGCCTCTTTGGCCAGTTGGATGATGTACTCACCAAGGTCCGTCTCAACGGGCTCTATGCCCATGCCCACAAGGTAGTCGGATATGCCCATCTCCTCAGAGACCATGGATTTGCTCTTGATGACGGTCTTTACACCATTGGCGCGGGCCACACCGGCCACATACTCATTGGCTTCCTGGGTGTCATGGGCGAAGAACACTTTGCCCCCGGCACGTTCGACGTTTGTTGAGAGCAGGTCCAGATAGTGGTCGAGGTGGTCCAGCGTCTTTTCCTTGATCTCTCTGGCACGCTTGCTGTGCTCGTCCCACCGCTCCTGACCGAACTCTGCGATGGCATCGGCACGCCCTTGCCGAAAGTTGGCAAGCCTGTCCAGCGATTCCTGGATTGTAGGGTTGTTGATGGCTTCTGATGCTCGAGGGGTGAATTCTTTCGTCCTGATGCTAGGCATTCGTGCCTCCTGGGAGTCCTGACGCCAGGAGTTCAGCGATGTGCATCGGACGCGCCTTCATCGATTGTCGACGCATTGCGCCGCCCATGTGCATGAGGCAGCTTGCGTCCACGGCGGTCAGGACATCTGCGCCACTCGATTCTACGTGGCCCAGTTTTTCATTCAGGATAGCCATCGATATCTCCGGGTACTTCACGGAGAACGTTCCGCCGAACCCACAACAGTTCGTTGAGTCCGTCAGTTCAACCAACTCAAGGCCATCCACCGCCTGGAGTAGCTGTCGGGGTTGGCGAGCCACACCCAGGTCTCGCAATGCGTGACAGCAATCGTGGTATGCAACGCGGGTGGGTTGCGGAAGGGAAGAGCCGATGTCCTCTACACCCATGATGTCTACCAGGTATTGGGAGAGTTCAAAGGTGCGGTTTCGCAGGGATTCCACGTCGTCCTTGAGTTCAGGGAATTCCCGGAGCAATTCCGGGTAGTGGGTGAACACCGTGGTCACACAAGAGCCTGAAGGTGCCACAATGACCTCGCTACCGCGGAACACCTCTACAAACCGTCGAGCAACCGCCACGGCATGGGAGTGGTACCCCCCGTTGAGAGCTACCTGGCCACAGCAGGTCTGTTCGCCAGGGAAGTCCACTTCAACATCGAGGTGTCGAAGCAGCTTCACGGTAGCCTCGCCGATCTCGGGGTAGAACTGATCGACTGAGCAGGTGACGAAGAGAGAGGCTTTCTTACCGGGCATAGTGCTCCTTCCGCTGGAAGTCTCAGTACGGTAGCAGGGGATTAAGGCTCTAGCAAGGGAAATTATAGGTCAGAATAGTGCCGTGTAGAGCAACCTCGCTAGTAAATTGAACCCATAGGTGATTCTTAGCTGTAGATTTGCACAATACAGGTCGCTACAATAGCTGTGCATTGACTGTGGAGGAACCGTCTTGCGAGATTACGAGAGAGCCTTCGAGATCGCGGGAACCGGCGTTGGCGTCGTGTTTCTTGCGCTGGTGGTTCTTACCCTGGTGACGTTGGTGCTCACGCGGTACATCAAAGAGAAGGACCAGGAGGATGAACCTCTGAATCCTGGTTCGCCAACTGATGGGCCTGAAGCGACTCCAGCCACAGATGAATCAAGCGACAACGATGACCCGGCAGCCATAGCCGCTATGGTGGCAGCCATCCAGGTTATCCGAGGAAGCGTGACACGTGTACCCATGAGGCCGTTACCATTTTCGACTTCACCTACAATAGGGGCTTGGCGATCCCAGGGTCGGCAGGCGCTGATGCAAAGCCAGGGAGTCTCATCTACACCTAGGACTCGTCGACGATGATGGCTCATAACAACAAATCCTGTTTGACAAGGACACATCGTGCTAACTGGTGATATCCCATTCGATAGCCAGTTCTTCTCTGAACTTGCCAGCTTCTGGGACAGCGGCGTCATGATTCTGATAGCTATCGGGTTCATTTACCTGGCTATCCAAAAAGGGTTTGAACCGCTTCTCCTGATTCCCATTGGCGTTGGGATCATGATGGCCAACATCCCTTTCAGTGGAATGGCTGATGAAGATGGGCTCCTGGTTCTTCTGAAGAGTTTTGGGCTAAATACGGGGCTCTTCCCATTGCTGATGTTCCTTGGCCTTGGAGCGCTTACGGACTTCTCTGCGCTCATCCAAAGACCGAGTATGGCGCTGCTTGGCGCTGCTGCTCAGGTTGGGATATTCGGAACCCTTATCGGTGCTATTGCGCTGGGTTTCTCCCTGGAAAACGCCGGAGCAATCGGTATCATTGGCGGCGCGGACGGCCCAACAGCCATCTTTGTCTCGACCCGATTGGCTGACGAAGCATTGCTAGGACCAATAGCTATCTCCGCCTACTCGTACATGGCCATGGTGCCCCTGATTCAGCCACCGATAATGCGATTCCTCACCACACAGAAAGAGCGAAGCGTCGAAATGACGTACGACCCCAAACCGGTCCCCAAACTGGTGAGAATTCTATTCCCGTTGCTGATTGTGATCCTGGCTGCCCTTGTAGCACCGAAGTCGATACCGCTCATTGGGATGTTCATGTTCGGTAACCTGCTTCGGGAAAGCGGGGTCGTCGATCGCCTAGCCAGCACGGCCCAGAACGAGTTGATCAACCTCACTACGATTCTTCTAGGGCTGACTGTGGGCGGGACAATGGTCGCCGATAAGTTCCTGGACCCGGACACGTTGAAGATATTCGCTCTTGGTTTGGCGGCATTCACGATTGCAACAGCAAGCGGCGTAATCTTCGGGAAGATCATGTATCTGACGTCTGGAGGCAAGATCAACCCACTGTTGGGGGCTGCAGGGGTGTCGGCTGTGCCTATGTCAGCCAGAGTGGTTCACAAGGTAGCCCTGGAGGCCAACCCCAACAACTACCTCATCATGCACGCTATGGGGCCGAACGTAGCCGGAGTGTTGGGCTCAGCAATTGCGGCGGGGGTCATCCTCAGTATGATTGGCTAAGCGATCACGGCATCAGCAGCCCGACTTCACGCAATGCTGGTGATCCCTCGATCCAGTAAGGCAGCCCCGATACCAACCGTGCTAAAGCAAGCTCCTCGATGGCTTCCACCTGCGCTCCGATGCTCTGCATAAGAACCGTTACAT
>JAPYRQ010000083.1 GCA_029936935.1 Dehalococcoidia bacterium
ACTTTATCCTGTGTATTGGCATTCAAGCCGTACTCCATGTATTGGGTGTTCAAAAACATTCGGGTTAAATCCACCATGAGTTGTAGGTGTTTTCAATGATTCTGGCCAAGTCTCTGGCTACGAACAGAACAACGATGAATCCAGCTAGTGCTCCAATGGCGGCTACGTAGAAGAAGGGCCGAAGCCGTAGAGCTTTGTCCGGCATCTCTTTGCTCTCTACCAACGAAGGAATAATCCCGAAACTCAGGAGGATACTGCTGGAGAATACGAATATCAGGATTGGGAATAGCCAGAGATAGGAAACGAGATTCCTGTATTCAATCCAGTCTTGCGATGTGATGAAACTCGGGTCCATTTGTTCTCCCACTGATTCGAGTTTGTGAAGAATATCGCAACTTGAATATAGGTGTCAATATACACAGCCACTCAATCTGCCCTTGATTACCCCCTTGTGCAGCAGCCGGTAACTAACGGGTCTTGCCATTGGAAAAGAGTCCCTGTAGAGTGGAGACCGTCAAACAAGCGGAGGGTACACATGGGCTCAAGCAGCAAAAAAGACCAGAATGGCATGAACAGGCGTGAGATTTTAGGCAAGGGCGCAATCGTCCTGGGTGTTGCCGCTGCCCTAATGCTGCCCTTCAAGTTCTTTGGTGGATTCTCAGGAAACAAGACCGCCGAATCAGACCTACCCGGAAATGGCTCCATCTTCCAGCCAAGGAAAGACGCAAACCTGAAGAAGTACCTCCAGGACAAGTCGTTCTAAGCGAGGCCCCTAACGCGTAAACGCAGAAACCCGTTCCGGCATATGTCGAAGCGGGTTTCTTTTTGCCTTGCGAGATCGGTTCGCCCCTAGCCCCTCTGTCATTCTTCGGTCGTCCTGGGATGACGACCGAAGAATCTTCAATACCGAGTGCGCGATTCTTCGCTACGCGCAGAATGACAACTACTAGAGGAAAGTCGCTTGCGGTTCACAACCAAACTAGGCCTCCCCTGACCCGCAGGTCAGTCCCCGTACACATGTCGCTGCGACGAGGAGACTAAAGCAGGCCATGTTCGGGCCTCAGGGTTCTACCCTGGCTGGATGGAGCGGAAGATGGCGAAGGCGATCTGTTGCTGCTCGGCGTTCAGGTTCTGGCCGATGACCAGCATGCTGCCTTCCGGTAGCTGTAGCAACACCGCTGTCACACCCTCTTCGTCGCCGATGGGTTGAATAAGCTGGGCTGAGAACCCGCCGATGGTCTCCTCTGAGATGACGTGCTTATCGCCATCGGAGCCCAGTACATCAGCGATGTCGCCCACCACAGAGGTCCCGCCCTGATACGACAGGAAGAACCCGTCATCCAGCCTCACCAACGTGCCTTCCCAGCCGGTTGCCGCAGTCCTTGGGCCGCCTATGGCCCAGTCAGGAGGCAGGGTGATGGAGAAGAGTCGTTGGCCGTCCAACATTACATCGATAAGTGGTTCCAAGAATATCTGTGGTTCCCCGAATGCCAAAGCTACCCTGGAGTCCGCGGAGCTGTCAGGAGTTTTCGTAGTAGCCGGAGCCGGTGGTGCGGCAGCAGCAGCAGCCACGGGGGCAGAAGCCCCATCGTCCGCGGTTGCCATTTCAAGGGAGCTTACTTCCGGTGGACCTGGCTCTCCAGGTAGGCTGGGAAGGCCAGCAACTCCCTTAACCTCCTCGCTGCCCGGCTCGCCAGGCGCTAGTGGGGCTGCTGCAGATTCGGTCTTGATAGCAGCCGCCGTGGAGAATGTAGCATCTGACGATGAGTCGCCGGAGAACGATGCATACGTGACGACGCCAACTGCAACCACGGCGATCATTGCGGCGCCGGCGTAGACAGGCTGCACGGTGCGAAGCCATGAACTGACATCGATGCGATGCCACCAGGACGTGGGGGCTTGCTCGCCAAGCTCTCCGGATAGACGTGACCACATATCGGCAGGAGCCTTAAGCTCTTCCCGCTGTGCGTCAAAGTACCCGCGTAGCTGACGCTCTACCTCGTTGTAATTTTGTTCACGTGCCATGTCTAGTCCTCGTCCTCAACCAATGCCCCGCGTAATCGCTCCATTGCCCGTGAAAGCCGTGATTTCACCGTGCCTTCACGGATACCCAGAGCCTCTGCCGTCTCCGCCACAGAGAGTTCAGAGAAGAACCGTAGTGTGACCACCTCTCGCTGGTCATCCGGCAACACTTCCAGCGCCGTCCTCACCCGCTCCTGCTCCAGGATGGTCTGGGTGGCTGCTGCCGGATCGTCGCTCTGGCTCGCCATGGGCTGGGGCGTAGACGGATCGTCTATGTCCATTGCCCCGAAGTCTTTGCGACGACTCTGGCTGACGCTCTTGTTCACGAGTATCTTTGCCAGCCACGCCTTCAGCGATCCTCCGTTGAAGCTCTTAATCCCTCGCCATGCCAGAATCAGCGCCTCCTGACTCAGTTCCTCCGCAATTGCGTGGTTCCTTGTCATCAGGTAGGCCGTTCCGCGAAGCATGCTGCTGTATCGCTCCACGATGAAACGGAACGCATCCCGGTCGCCATCCTGGCAACGCCGGACTATCTCCGCTTCTTCTGCGTGAGCAGCATCTTGTACTGTGTCACGGCCTTCCACTTGAGTAGACGCCTCCGGAACCCTGAGGGTTCCTTCTGCTTATGGTTTGGTGCCTCGACATCGAGAAATCAAAGCTATTGTGCGGTTGTACCGACCCGATAGCAAGGAGGGTGCGGTCACGAATCCACTGCATTCCGCCCGACGCAAGTGACTTTGGAGTGCAACATTCCATTTGTCGTCGCCGTCCCCTAAGATTTTTTACGTATGGCTCTCACACAAAGAGTCCCCGGCCAAATATGGCCGAGGGCTCTTCCTCCAGAATGAGTGTTACCTCATCTGATTGATGGTTCCATTTACTCCATTACAGCCTTCAACCCATCCGGGTCACTGTAGGTTCCACTAAGGGCACCGGAGTAGGTGTAACCGGAGATGATGCTTGGGTTATACACGGCTTCCGGTGGTAGCCAGAAAAGCGGGACACCCATGTGCAGGTCATAGATTGTGTCACCTATGTCTATCAACTGGGCGTTTCGCTTGTCGGCATCCAACTCAGCAGATGCAATCCGCAACGGGACGTTCACTGTGGGCTGGGACATGGTGAAGCCAGCCGTAGATATCAGCGATGCGTTCCACATCTTCAAGCCAAACAAGTGGGCTGAAGATGTGCCGTTAATGGTGGCGGCGTTGGTATATTCCCATTCCCTATACGCCGACCGGTAAACAGCCTGGTCAACTTGCTCTGTATCGACTTCCATGCCGATAGCTGCCCAGAACCCTGCCACTGCGTCAGCGACATCAAGCGAGCCAGCGAAGAATGGCAGGTTTCGAGCAAGCATGGTGACCTTGGCGGGGTTGTCTGGTCCGTAGCCGGCTTCGGCTAGCAACGCTTTAGCGGCATCAGGGTCATACCCGTACTCATCTGCGAACCGAGTCTTCCACTCAGGGTTCCAAGCAGGGCGGGTCTCGGCGAAGGTGTTGATGTACATCGGGGTCAGTGGCTGGCAGCCTTTAGGCAACTGCAGACACGTAGGTTTAGGGCGGTGTTCTGGCTACACGATGGCCTCACAGTGGATATCGCGACACACCCCTAGCACCTCTTTATTGCCAGGAATCTGCCATTGCTGCCAGCCAAGGTTCGCGAACTGCACAACTCCTTCACGGTCGATGACGAAGAGCGCCGGGCGTTGGCCCAGGGAGAGAAGCTTGTTTTTGACCTCGTACTGTTCATACAGAGTGTTGTCCGTATCCACCAGGCAGGGGAACGGGATTGCATGATCAGTGAAGTAGGCTCGAGCTTTCTCCGGCGTGTCTCTCACAACGGCGATAACCACCGAACCCGCGTCAAGGAATTGCTGATGTTGGGTCGTCAACTGACGGAGGTGCCTACGGCAGAACGGTCACATGAAGCCCCTCAAGAACACCAGCACCACACATGCCAGACCGCGATAATCGCTCAAGGTGATATCGCCACCCATCGCGTTCGGCAGCGTGAAGTCAGGAACCTGTACACCAACAGGGACGAGTTTTGGCTCGAGTGCCACAGGTTTCACCTGTCTTTCTGAACGAGGTCTCTTGGTGCCAAACCTTGCCTTGATAACCGCAAGGCACACGGGTCCAGGGTTAGTCCTGGCTGGTTACTCTCCAGCTTCAGAGATGGGGTTCAGCTTCCACTTCGGCGGTAGGAGATATCCTGACTGCGATACGACGTCCAGGCTGTCAGACTCGGCGCCAAGCTGTTCAAGCAGCGCCTCAGGATCCGTCACCGGCATCTGGCATGCATAGTTCTGGCACACGTAGGCAGTAGGTCGACCACCAATGAGCACTCGCCCTTCAAGCAGTCCAAGCTCCTCCGCGATGGGGTCGTCTTCAGACGTCATGCCCGCAACGACCTTGTTTGGCAGGAACCGACTGTACACGGCGTTCAACAGCGCCATCGTACCTTCGTCGCTGCGGTCTCCCACGATCACCACTTCCTTGGGTGTGGATAGCGCGAAGTCCATGGCACAGAGCCAGTGCCCGTACCCCACAGGTTGAGCCATCATGGTGGATCGCATAGCGCGCAACGCCGTCTGAGCCGTCTCCGCGTACTTGGGCGTGCCGATCAGTGAACCCAAGCGCAGCAAAGCCAGCGTAGCAGCCGATGCCCCGCTGGGCAGGGCGTTATCGGAGAACTCTTGTGGTCGCACCAACAATTCCTCGTGGTCGTGGCCGGTGGTGTAGAAGCTGGCAGTATCGGCGTCCCAGAACAGGTCGAGCATCGACTCGGCAAGCTTCTGAGCTTCCAAGAGCCACTTATGTTCAAAGGTGGCTTCGTAGAGCGTTATCAAGCCATCGACAAGGAACGCATAGTCCTCCAGGTAGCCGTTCAGCTTGGCTTTGCCATCGCGATACGTCCGCAGCAATCGACCGTCCGTATTTTTGAGCGAGTCCAGCAGGAACGTGGCGTTGGCCGCTGCCGCTTCCAGGTAGTCAGGCCGCCCCAACACGGACGCCGCTTCAGCCAGGCTTCCCAACATCAACGCGTTCCAGCCGGTCAACACCTTCTCGTCTCGAAGGGGCCAGACGCGTTCATTGCGCAGTTTCAGCAGCTTTGCCTTGCTCTCCGCAAGCTGTGCCAGAAGGGTTTCCTCATCCATGTAGCGTTCAACCACCATCTTGGACAGCTCCTGCGGCAGGAACAGGATGGACGCCCCTTCAAAGTTACCGTTTTCAGTCACGCCATAGACCTTGCAGAAGAGTTCTCCAGCCTCCGGGCCCAGTGCCTCTATGAGTTCTGGCTTCTTCCAGGTGTAGAAGATCCCTTCTTCGCCTTCGCTGTCGGCATCCAACGCAGTGTAGAAGCCGCCGGACGCATCGCGCATATCCCGCAGCACGTACTCCGCCGTCTCCTCGACGACGCGTCGATACTCCGGTCGAGCGAGGGCCTGGTATGCATGAAGGTACAGTCGAATCAACAGGGCGTTGTCGTACAACATCTTCTCGAAGTGGGGCACCAACCATGCCTGGTCGACGGAATACCGATGGAACCCGCCGCCGACGTGGTCGTAAATACCGCCTCGTAACATCCTATCGAGGGTGAGATCGACCATCACCTGTGCCATGGGCTCGCCGGTGCTATTGCCATAGCGAAGCAGGAACTCATGCACCATGGGCTGCGGGAACTTGATGCTGGTACCGAAACCGCCCCACTCTGTATCGATGTTGGGAGCGAGTCGCTTGAACGCCGTGTCCAGCATCTCCGTCGTCAGTGGCTCCTGGTCGCCCTGGAAGGCTGCGTTTTGTTTGAGGTGATCAACAATCTGGTCAGCGGAAGCCACCACCTCGTTGTTGCGCTTACGGTATGCACTTTCCGTTGATTCCAACACCTTGCGGAAGGCTGGCATGCCGCCGCGGTCCTCAGGAGGGAAGTAGGTGCCGCCGTAGAAGGGCTTCAAGTCGGGAGTTAGGAACACGGACATCGGCCATCCGCCGCTGCCGCTGACGGCTACCACCGCCTGCATATATATCGCGTCCAGGTCAGGTCGCTCTTCCCGGTCTACTTTGATGCACACGAAGAGGCGGTTCATCACCGCCGCCACTTCCGGATCCTCGAACGACTCCCGCTCCATCACATGACACCAATGGCACGCTGCGTAACCGATGCTAAGGAAGATCGGCTTGTCTTCTTTGGCAGCGCGCTGAAGGGCTTCCGGTCCCCAGGGATACCACTCCACAGGATTGTTCGCGTGTTGCTGAAGATAGGGGCTCGTTTCGTCGATCAAACGATTTGGCATGAATCATCCCCTGACGGCATGAGGTCTTTGGATACATTGTCGCAGATGCAAACATCATTAGAAAGGTCGGACGTGACTACGTCCTTACGCACCTCCCATTTAGATACACTATCTAGCTTCAATAAGTAATAAAAGAGGCGAGGAAAGTGCATTGGACATTTATGTTGCGATATGGCCTTATATCAAATAAAATTCAGCTAGTTGGCCAACGGCCTAGGTACCAATCTTTGAAAACTTCCTTAACCGTTGTCTGAGTAAGGAGTTAGTTTCCAATGTTACGGCACGAAGGCCATGAACCCGATGGGTTAGCCTCGCGCATAACCCGTAGGCAGATTTTGAAAGGTGCTACAGCCCTTGGGCTCACAGCAGGTATTTTAGGCCCCCTTTTGGCCGCCTGCAGCAGAATTGCAGACACTCCCATCGTAACCCCCACGATATCAAACACCCCAATCCCGACTCCATTTAACACTCCAATTCCGCCTCCTACCCTCCCTGTTCCAACCGCAACTCCATTTATTGCGCCAACTGTCGCTGTCCCAACTCCTATTCCTACTGCAACCCCGACACCGGTTCCCCAACCCACTGCTACGCCAACGCCCAAGCCTATTCCTAATCAAATTAGCATTTTCGAGGCAGATACAAGCAATCTCACCGAACGACAAAAAGTGGCGCATCTCCTACGTAGAGCTGGATTTGGTTACGGCAAGCCGGATCTGGATCGAGCTGAAAGCATCGGACTTAAAGCAACAATTAACGAACTCGTCGACTTTGAGTCGATAGACGATAGTGCCTTAACCAAGCGGATTGGTGATGCAGGGCTCGATTTCGAGCTTCGAAACGAACTGCGGCGTTGGTGG
>JAPYRQ010000009.1 GCA_029936935.1 Dehalococcoidia bacterium
GCGGTGAATACGTTCCCGGGCCTTGTACACACCGCCCGTCACGTCATGGAAGCCGGTAACACCTGAAGTCGCCGCGCCAACCTTCGGGAGGTAGGCGCCTAAGGTGGGACTGGTGACTGGGACGAAGTCGTAACAAGGTAGTTGTACCGGAAGGTGCGGCTGGATCACCTCCTTTCTAGGGAGATTCTCCTGGCAACAGGAGAGATTCCAGGTCGGTGGAACCCGTATCTCAGTCCAAGGACTGAGGAAACCCCTCCTAATCTTCGGGGGTCTTATACGGAGAATTCCAGAGGATACTCAAAAACCGTAACTGGACCCTTCTTCTCACTCTTTCATTCTTAAGGCGTCTTTTTTTGCCTTCCGTTATCGCTCGGGAGTCAGAAAGACGACTCCTTGCTATAGCCTCGGACTTTAGTCTCCACATGCGGTATTAGTCACCACTCTCACTCCCGGCTTCAGTCTCCATGTAAAGTTAGTCTCCACATACATGTGCTATCATATTTCCCTAGGGGAAAATTTCAGGGGCTGTCACCACGACTGCCTCTTGGGGAGGGTTCCACAATGGCTAAAATCGTCTTAGGCCTCGGTACGTCCCACAGCCCAATGCTGGCACAGCCGCCAGAGCTATGGGCAGTGCATGGTGAGAACGATGCACGCAACAAAGAATTGGTCTTCCCACCGGAAGGACTCGTCTACTCCTATGAAGAGGCTCTTGAGCGAGCGGATCCCGGTATTGCCAAGCAGGTCAACGTAGAGCACTTCACCAAGCAACACGCCAACCTGACCAAAGCCATTGATGAGATGGCAAAGAGCCTGGCAGATGCCAAGCCGGACGCCGTCATCATCATCAGCGATGACCAGGATGAAGTCATGTTTGAAGACAACATGCCTATGTTCTCCATCTACTGGGGCGATACCATGCCCCTCATCGCTCGCATACCCCCGGACACCGCGCCTGCTCCCATCAAAGCAATGGCATGGGGCTACGGCGATGTGTCTATGGACGTGCCCGTGAACGCGGAGCTAGGCCGACACATCATTGAGCACATGATCGACAACGAGTTCGATGTGTCCCATTCCAAGTACCTGCGTGAAGAGGTCGGGGGCACCATCGCCCGTCGATATCCCACACCGGACGGCGAATCCGATTACACACGGGTAACAGAACCTAAAAAGGGCGCCATGCCCCACGGGTTCAGCTTTGTAGTGAAGCGATTGATGAACAACAAGCCCATGCCCATCGTTCCCATCTCCCTGAACACCTGCTACCCGCCCAACCAGCCGTCTCCCAAGCGCAGCTTCGCCTTCGGTCAACAGATCCGCAGGGCGGTAGAGTCCTGGGCCACGGACGCGCGCGTAGCGGTCATTGCTTCCGGCGGGTTGAGCCACTTCGTCGTTGACGAGGAACTGGACCGTGCAGCGTTGAAGGCAATGGTGGAGAACGATGGTGAAGCGCTGGCCAACCTCCCCAAGCATCGCCTGAACTCAGCAGCATCGGAGACCCGCAACTGGGTAGCTGCAGCAGGCGCATCGGAGCACCTGAAAGCAGAGATTCTGGCCTATGAACCTGTCTATCGCACACCTGCCGGCACCGGCGGTGGCTGGGGCATGGTTCGCTGGAACGGCAGCAAGTAGCCCACCAGCAACACTCCTGATACGGATAAAGAAGGGGCGTACGCATACGTACGCCCCTTCTTTTATTGCCCAAGACCACAGGACTCGTTATGCATCCTATGCAACCAGCCACTTTCACAGCGCGCACAAGACTTGACACCAGCTATCTCCGCTACGATACTAACCGCAATTTCAGCCGTGTGGCGTTATTCGTGTCGCGTAGTATTCGTATAGGGAATCGTGACTGGATAGTGACCCCAAAGGCTGTAAGGCAAATACACACGGAGAGGGAGAACTACCTATGGCTATCGTAGATATTCACGGTCACCTCAACAGCCCCCCGGAGCTTATGGCCTTCAAGTCCGGCCTGCTCTCAAGCCGAATCCACAGAGGGCGCAGCGTCCTCAAGTTGTCTGATGAGCGGTTGAAGCCCATCGTAGACAACCACATCAAGAAGTTGGACGAAGTGGGCACGGACATCCAGTTCCTTTCCCCACGACCTTTCCAGCTCATGCACTCTGATCCGCTTTTCAGCATCGTCGATGACTTCTGCAAGGCCAACAATGACGCCATCAAGCAGTCCATTGACTACTATCCGGATCGCTATCGCGGCGTCTGCGGACTTCCCCAGGTATGGGGCCAGCCCGTCAACATCGTATTCGATGAGATGGAGCGCTGCATCAAGGAGTTGGGATTCGTCGGCATCATGATTGATCCGGACCCCTCAGAGGGCCTGGACGTCAACATGCCTCCCATGGGCGACGAGTACTGGTATCCGCTGTACGAGAAGATGATTGAGTTGGACGTACCCGCTCTCATCCACACCGCCACCTGCCGAAACAACCGTGAGACCTACTCCAACCACTTCATCACGGAAGAGGGCATTGGCATCATGTCCCTGATGGATCGAAAGACCCTGGATACCTTCCCGGACCTGAAGATCATCATGTGCCACGGCGGCGGCTCCGTCCCTTACCAGATCGGCCGATGGCGAGCACATCGCTGGCGCTCCAAGAACGTGGAGACGTTCGATGATTCATTGAAGAAGCTCTACTTTGACGCCGTGCTCTACAACAAGGAGGGCCTGGACCTCCTGTTCCAGATCGTGGGCACGGACCGTTGCATGTTCGGCACAGAGAACCCTGGCTCCGGTTCCAGCCAGCACCCGGACACCGGCGTATGGCTTGATGACCTGAAGCCCGTGATTGAGTCCATTGACTGGCTCTCAGACAAAGACAAGAAGAATGTGTTTGAAGATACAGCCAAGAAGGCATTCCCCCGCTTCTCCATAAGCTAATAAGTGAATGAGGTCGCTCAGAGTGGACTAGTCTGCTCTGGGCGACTATAATCCTGCATCAAGAGTTGATCAGGGGGGTGGATACGTCCACCAAGAAGAAGGAGGAGATAACATGGCAGAAATTGGATTGGGTATTGGGACTTCCCATAGCCCTATGCTGATGCAGCCCGCAGAGTTGTGGGCAAACCACGCGCTGAATGACCAGCGCAACAAGGAACTCTGCTTTGCTCCCTCAGGCGAGGTTCTCAGCTTTGAGGAAGCCCTTGAGCGAGCCAACCCCAAGATTGCAGACCTCAACCAGTACGAGATCCACAAGAAGCAGAAGGAAAACACGGACGCAGCAATCCTGCAGCTTGCTGAGACGTACAAGAACTTCAAGCCTGACATCGCAGTCATTGTCGGCGACGACCAGGACGAGATGATGTTTGAAGACAACATGCCCGCGTTCTTGGTCTACTGGGGCGAATCCATCAAGTACTACCCCCGTAAGCCCGCGCCGGATGCCTCTGATGCAGCCAAGGCTTCAGCAGCTGGCTATCCGCAGACTGAGTTGGAGATTCCAGTAGTCTCAGACCTGGGTCGCCACATCATTGAGTACATGATTGACCATGAGTTTGACGTTGCCCATTCCAAGTACCTCCGGGAGAACCCCGGTGGCACCGTTGGTCACCGTTATCCTTCAGCAAACGGCGAGATTGAGACCACGCGAGTGACCGCACCTCGACCGTTCGGTCTTCCTCATGCATGGAGCTTCCTTGTGAAGCGCGTCATGCAGGAGAACCTCATTCCCATCGTTCCCATCTGGCAGAACACCTGCTATCCCCCCAACCAGCCCTCAGCCAAGCGCTGCTTTGACTTCGGTCGGACGCTGCGTGGTGCAATTGAGTCCTGGGGCGGCGGCAAGGGTACCAAGGTAGCTGTCATGACCTCCGGTGGCCTCAGCCACTTCACCGTGGACGAGGAGTTGGACCGCACAGCCATCAAGGGCATGGTGGACAACGACCCTGAGATTCTACAGAACCTTCCCCGCCATCGGCTGCACTCAGCAGCTTCTGAGACCCTGAACTGGGTCACCATCGCAGGAGCCCTGGAGCACTTGAAGGCAGAGAAAGTCGGTTACGAGCCTGTCTATCGCACCAACGCCGGCAGTGGCGGCGGCTGGGGCATGGTTCAGTGGACGTAATCACTTCCTAACGGAATGTGGAAACAGCCCTGCCAACTGGCGGGGCTGTTTTTTGTTTCGCAATGGAGCATCAAACGTGTACACTATGCTCAATTAACCGCATGTTCGTCTGCTGCAGGGGAGGCGTGCAACAACGCCGATGTTAGGAGATGCGCCACCATGCTGAGCAAAGTAGATAATGATCTTCTCACCCAGACCGATAGAGGTACCCCTATGGGTGAGTACCTCCGTAGGTACTGGCACCCCGTCATGCTTGCAGAAGAAGTTCCAGAACCCGATTGCCCGCCCAAGCGTGTCCGCATTCTCGGCGAAGACCTTGTTGGGTATCGTGATACCAACGGCGACATCGGCCTCATCGATAACTACTGCCCCCACCGTCGCGCCAGCATGTTCTTCGCTCGCAACGAAGAGTGTGGCCTACGGTGCGTCTATCACGGTTGGAAGTTTGATAAAGACGGCAACTGTGTGGATATGCCCTCTGAGCCCGCTGAAAGCAACTTCAAAGACAAAGTACGCATCACCGCATACCCAGCACGGGAGTACGGCGGCCTGATTTGGGCCTACCTGGGGCCGCTGGAACTAATGCCCAACCTGCCAGAGCTTGAGTGGGCTCGCGTTCCCGCAGACCAGCGCATCCTCTCCAAACGACTTCAACTATCCAACTACTCGCAGGCAGTGGAGGGCGGCATTGATTCAAGCCACGTCTCCTTCCTCCACTCCATCCTGGAGCAGGACAAGCAGGACGACCTGGCAGCCAGCGGCGTCACGCTGCAGGAGTTCATGACGGCAGACAAGTCGCCACGCTTCTTCGTGAAGGACGCGGATCCCGGATTGCTCATCGCAGCACGGCGGAACGCGGGGGAAGAGAACTACTACTGGCGCATCACCCAGTTCCTGCTGCCTTACTTCACCATGATTCCCGGTACTCCCGGCTATCCGATAGGCGGCCATTGCTGGGTACCCATCGACGATGAGAACTGCTACAACTACAGCGTCACCTGGCACCCCAGCCGGGCATTCACAGAGGATGAGTTGAAGTTTCACCTGTCCGGACTTGGCATCCATGCCGATGTCGACGATAAATACGTGCCGCTGCGCAACAAGAGCAACGACTACGTTATGGATCGCGACATTCAGCGAACCACGACCTTCTCCGGCATCCGCGGCATTGGTGAGCAGGACATGGCTGTGCAGGAGAGCATGGGAGCCATCGTTGAGCGCCCACGCGAGCACCTTGGCAGCAGCGACGCGGCGGTCATCGCGATGCGACGTCGCCTCATCCGCGAGGCCAGGAACCTGGAAGAGGGCATTGAGCCCTTTGCTCCCAGCCACAGTGATGCCTACAAGGTGCGTTCAGCGGCAGTGGTGCTGGCCCGGGACATTCCCTTCCATGAGGGTGCTCAGGAAGAACTGAAGTCCATGCCCTAAGGCACTGCTTGCACTACCAATTTACGGAGTAGTCACGTCGCACCCCGATTGATTGGGGTGTCCAGAATGCCAACGCTAAGAACATACCGGGATTCCGGCCTTCGCCGGAATGACGTATACGAAATAGATACACCACTCGATTTCATCGCCATGACCTTAGGAACGTAGCTACTAGCTACCTCCGGTGGGTAGCTAGCGTTCCGTGCCCCAAGGCGTTACACTAACCCCCGAATCTTTGGCATTTGGGGGTATTCCTATGGCAACAAAAGAGACAAGCCAAGACCCGTTGGTAGCCAGACTCTCCAAGGTGGACGCTTGCGCAGCGTCTGACGCCCTGGACCGCCTGGGACTGAAGGGATCAATCATCGGCATCAAGCCACTGACGGTCACTACCAAGATTGTTGGTCGGGTGGTCACCACCCGAATGAAGGCCTTCGGTGGTGAGAAGTCCACACGACACCTGGGCGCAGCAGCCATCGAGGCATCCAAGCCCGGCGATGTCATCGTCATCGATCACCGTGGTCGGTTGGATTGCGCCGCATGGGGAGGCATCCTCTCCAACGGCGCAAAGGTCAAAGGCGTGGCCGGCGTCATCGTCGATGGCGCAGTACGCGATGTTGACGAGAGTCGGGAGTTGGGCCTGCCGGTCTTTGGCCGCGCTGGAGTCCAGGTGACCGCTCGAACACGGATCATCGAGGAGTCCTGCAACGAGCCTATTGAGATGTGTGGTGTCTGGGTACACCCCGGAGACCTGGTCATAGCTGATAGCAGCGGCGTGGTATTCATCTCCAAAGAGCATGAGGATGAAGCCGTGTCTGCAGCAGAGGACATCGCCAACCGAGAAGCGTTGATGACCAAAGATGTACTGTCCGGTAAGCCTATCAGTGAAGTGATGGGTTCAAATTATGAAAGTATGTTGGAGAGGAAGTAACAATGGAAAAACTGGTAGAGGACCTTCTAAATCTTGGCACCACCACGGTGAGTGATGCCTGTGACAGGCTGGGAATCAACGCCCAGGCCGTCGGCATCATGCCCCTGGACCGCAACTTCACGCTTGGTGGCCGAGCGTTCACCGTGAAGACCATCCCGTCCAAGAACGTGAACCCGGGCAACGTCGGCGACTACATCGACGAGGTCAAAGAGGGCCAGGTAGTGGTTCTGGACAACGAGGGCAAGCCTAACGCCACCGTATGGGGCGACATTCTGACCATCATGTCCCATAGGAACAAGCTGGCCGGCACGGTTATCCACGGGGTCTGCCGTGATGCAGCCCGCAGCCTGGAGCTGGGCTATCCCATCTTCAGTCGTGGCAACACCATGCGCACCGGCAAGGACCGCGTTGAGTGCGTGGCTATCAATGAGCAGTGCTCCCTGGGAGAAGTCCACGTTAGCCCCAACGATGTACTCGTTGGTGATGCCGACGGCATTGTTGTCATCCCCAGTGATCGAGCTGAAGAGGTCTTGAAGATCGGCAAGCAGATCGAGGCTGCCGAGGACAACATCCGAGCAGAGATCGCCAAGGGTTCAAGGCTTGATGAAGCACGGGAGAAGTTCAAGTATCACGCCCTTCAGACCCGCGACGAGAAGTAAGCAACCATCTGGTTAAACCAGCAAGTGCAGTACCCCGCTCGTATATGCGAGTGGGGTACTCTCGTTTTATGATGGCATATCACCCACAAAACCCTCGGAGGAAGTACATGGCAACCGAATCAACCGCCCCCGGAGACATCTTCCCTAAAATGACCGTCGGCGTCATGGGTTCCGCCGGGGGGCACCTCCCCCCGGAAATCCGCAAGCTGGTCTATACGTTGGGCCAGGCCATTGCGGAAAAGGGCTGTGTGCTGGTGACCGGTGCGTGCCCAGGCTATCCCCAGGAAGCGGTGAAGGGTGCAAAATCAAAGGGTGGTGTGGTCGTGGGCGTGTCTCCCGCTCTGAACATAGAAGAACACATCCTCAAGTACAACTCCCCCACCAAAGGGTATGACGCCATCATCTACACGGGTAGCGGCCTCATGGGCAGAGAGATTGAGAACATCCGCAGTTGCGATGTGGTGGTCTTTGTCGGCGGGCGCTCAGGCACCCTTGGCGAGTTTGCCATCGCCTACGACGAGGGTAAGGTCATCGGTGTCCTGGAGGGCACAGGAGGCATTACCAGCCATCTGAGGACCATTATTGAGATGATCAACAAAGAAGCCGGCGGGGTCGTGTGCTATGACAACGACCCCCTCCAGCTGCTGGCGACGCTTGAGCGAACGTATATGGAGCTGATCTTCCCCAAGTACCTCAAAGCCATGGAAGGCCATGACCCTGACGGTTCCCTGGACGATTAGTCTTTAGACGCGCCCGCCCAGCCGGTCTCTGAGAGGTCTACGGTTATCCCGTCGGGTCCGGTGAACTTCACCTCTACGTTGCCCGTGCGAGCGTGGGCGTTGGCATCGGTGATGGCGCTCTGCTTCTTTGTCGCGCCTGCGCCGAGGATCTGTTCCTGAGCCTGGTCCATCTCTTCCACCATGAAGCCGAAGTGGTGGAGTCCGGTGTGCCTCGCTTTGCCTTCAGTGTTGGCAGCGTCATCGTTCTTGAACTTGAGGACAGCAAGGTTGATGTAGCCGTCAGTGAGGTAGTACCCCTCCGCAGCAACAGAGTTGACCTTGCCTGCTATTTCCAGCCCCAGGCCTTCCACATAGAACTTGGCCGTTGCTTCCGGGTCCTGTGTTGCGATTGCTACGTGCTTGATCCTTGCCATGTCGCTTCCTCCGCTTCTTCCGTTGTGTACTTAAGATGCTCCAGCCCAGCCGGATTCCGATAGGTCCACGGTGACACCGTCCGGGCCGCTGAACTTGACCTCAACATTCCCCCGGGCTTCCATGTGCTCCGTCCCCGGGTAAGGGCGATGCACCGCGCCAGCCCCTTCAATCTTCGCCCGGGCCTCATCCATGTCCTCAATCTTGAACCCGAAGTGGTGGATACCGGTGTATCGAAGCTGGCCCTCTGTGGTTGCAGGGTCATCGTACTTGAACTTGAGGATGGCTAGATTGATGTAGCCGTCAGTGAGGTAGTAACCCTCAGCAGTGGGTGAGTTCAGCTTCCCGACCTCTTTCAGACCAAGGCCGTCAATGTAGAACTTCGCCGTTGCTTCCGGGTCTTGGGTAGCAAGCGCTATGTGTTTGATCCTGGCCATCACTTCTCCTCCCTCAGTGCTCATTCCTCGATTGATGGGCCTAGTGTAGTGACCTGTTTTTGCATCGTCAACGCCCTCGCGTGGACAGCGGTAGGCCATGGAACGTACAGTGGCGAATACTAAGCAAGGTGGGAGAACAACAATGGATTATGCAATACGGAGCGCCCTGGGGGTAGATGAACTCATCGATATCACAACGGTCGGCCGAAGCAGCGGCCAGCCGCGTCGCATCGAGATTTGGTTCCACTACATCGACGATGCGGTCTATCTCAGCAGCATGCCAGGGAAACGGTCATGGAACGCCAACCTGCTGGCCAACCCGGACTTCACATTCCACTTCAAGCAGAGCCTCGTCCGTGATGTAACCGCCCGGGCCACGCCTGTGACCGACGCGGCCACCAAACGCGATGTGTTCGCCAAGATGAAAGACGCCGAGTCCCGCATGTCGCACATGGACATCGACATCTGGGTTGCCGAAAGCCCGTTGGTCCTGGTGGAGTTCCCGAACTAGACAGGCCAGCACTCCTCCGTAACGTCTACTCGGTTGCCCTCAGGATCTGGTATCCAGCTCTCCGCCACAGCTCCGCTGACCGGGCTGCGTCTCGTCGTCTTGGCTTGTTCCTCGATTGCATCAACACTGTCGACGTGGAACCCAAAGTGGTTGATGCCCCATGGTCTATCAGGGAAGCTGATCAGCGCCAACCCAACATGCCCGTCAGAGAGGTAGATAGTGCCGTTATCGCCACGGAGCTTAATCTCCATGCCGAAGACACTCTCGTAGTAACTCGCGCTGGCCTCCCGGTCTTCAACGTTTATCGCGATGTGTCGAATCCTTGGTTGTGCCATTTCACCCTCCGCTGCCCTTAAATCGCCAGGTAACCACCATCAACGACTAGCTCAGTACCCGTGATGTAGGACGCGTCGTCAGAAGCCAGGAACAGGACGGCAGTCGCCACTTCATCCAACTCGCCGACTCTCCCCATCGGTATCTTTTCCGTCACCAGATACTCATGTCGCTCAGGGGGCCGTATGGTGCCGCTCATGGGTGGCATGATGCCCGGATGGACAGAGTTGACGCGAATACCTTGCTTTGCGTTCTGCACAGCTGCCGACTTGGTCATGATGCGGACGGCGCCCTTGGATGCGTTGTAGCCCATGTGCGTCTGTTCCATGCCTACAAAGCCGGATATCGATGAGATGTTGATGATGGAGCCGCTCCCGGTCTTCCGCATCGCAAGAATGGCATGCTTCATCCCCAGGAAGACGCCCTTTGCGTTCACGTCCATCACCGTGTCCCAAGCGTCCGTTTCCAGCAAGTATGGCTCGTGGACGCCATCCATACCGGCGTTGTTAACCAGGATGTCCAACTTCCCAAACCTTGCCACGGCATCAGCCACAACCGCTTCCCAGTTCTTCTCGTCCGTCACGTTGAGGTGGCTGAATACCGCCTCACCACCACTCGTGTTGATTGCATCCGCCACGGCCTGACCCTCTGTGTCCAGTAAATCGGCAATGACAACCTTCGCACCCTCGCTCGCGAAGAGCCTGGCCTCTGCCTCGCCCATTCCGCGCGCGCCACCCGTCACTATTCCAACTTTTCCTGCAAGTCGCATTGTTCCTCCGGGTTCCTGTGTTCGTTTAGCCTCACCAGTATAGGGGATAACCCAGCCCTTCGCCTTGCAAGGTTCATCAGGGCTGGATAGACTGCAGCGGTCACATTTGCCAACAGGGAATCAACATGGATGAGGGAATGCTATGAACACTGAAGTCCGCCTGACGTTCAACCGCAAGTTCAGCTTTGCAGATGGGCACTCGTATGGGAATTCTGGTCCTTACGAGCGATGGGTCGGCACAGCAAGCTACGCCCTGGACCCTAACGACCCCACCAACGCCAACATCGTTGACCTGGAGTACGCTCCAAGGAACGCTAAGGGGCTGGTTGAGTTCAGCGCGGATGTCGATCTCCTGAAGCCGGTTGACCTGGCCAAAGGGAACCGCCGGATTCTGTACGATGTGAACAACCGGGGCAACAAGACCGCCCTTCCCAGCTTCAATGACGCCCCCAGGCTCCCTGACCCGACGACCCTTGCCGATGGCGGCAACGGCTACCTAATGCGGATGGGCTACACCGTGGTCATCTCCGGATGGCAGGGAGACCTGATTCCGGATCCCATCCTGGTGGTCACAGAACTTCCGGAAGCGCTGAAGGACGGGAAACCCATCCAGGGCACCATCAGACAGGAGTTCATCGCCAACGACGAGGGCGTGTTGTCCATGCCCCTCAGCGGACATCGCGTCATACGCAGCTATGAGCCCACCGACGAGGCCAGCGCAACCCTCACCGTTCGGGAGCTTGAACGCGATGAGCGCAAACCCGTAGCTCGCGAGGAGTGGTCCTTCTCCACAGTGTCGGCAGATCCCACGGGAAGCCTGAAGGTCACGCCGTCGTCCACCCATCTCTACATGAAGAACGGGTTCAAACCCGGCTACATCTATGAACTCATATACCAGACCCAGGGCTCCAAAGTCATGGGCCTGGGCATGGTAGGCATTCGTGATTTGCTATCGTTCCTGCGCTACGACGATGTGGATGCGGACGGCACACCCAACCCGCTGGCAGGCGCTATCGATAAGACGTACACCTACGGACAGTCGCTATCGTCGAGGACAGTCCGTCAATTCATCTATGACGGCTACAACGCAGACCCGTCAGGTCGAAAGGTATTCGACGCCGTTTATCCCCACGTCTCCGGTGGCGGCAGACTCTTCATGAATAGTCGTTTCTCTCAGGTCGGGCGCTACCCACGTCAGCACGAGGAGCACCAGTGGCCATCTGAGTGGTACCCCTTTGCCTACTCCGCTGTGCCGGACCCGTTCACTGAGGATTTGGATTCCGTGCTGAAACGACCGGATACTGATCCCCTGGTGATGCACACGCACACCAACACGGAATACTGGCAGCGTCATGCATCGCTGGGCCACACAGACCCCAGGAATGGCGATGACCTGGAGCTTCCCGAAAATGTCCGTATGTACGTCATAGCCAGCGCACAACACGGTGGCGCAGGTCTATCCGAGGGTGATTACACCCAGCAGCTGCCCAACGTGATGGCCACAGGCCCAACACTGAGGGCTGTGCTCTCCCTGATGGATCGTTGGGCTACAGACGGCACACCGCCGCCGGCAAGTCGCGTACCCCGTCGTGCGGAGAACACCCTTGCGGTGCCGGAAGAGGTATTGGCGAACTACCCCGCAATACCTGGGTTCAACCTCCCCCCATCGCCAAGTCGGCTGCCGAAGTACAACTATGGCCCTGACTTCGATAAGGGCTTCATCACAGAGCACCCGCCTACTCCGGTCGCTGGCCAGGAGTACCAGGTGCAGCTGCCAGTAGTCGACGAGGACGGCAACGACATCGCTGGTGTGCGTACGCCCGACATCCAGGTGCCGGTAGGGACACACACCGGCTGGAGTTTGCGGAAAGAGGGCGTAGCAAAGGGTGATTTCTTCTCACTGACAGGAAGCTTTGTGCCCTTTGCACGGACAAAGAAAGAGCGTGAGGCTGCCACAGACCCGCGCCTGTCCATCGAAGAGCGGTACAGCAGTCATGATGATTATGTCAACGCGATAGCGAATGCGACCAAGAAACTTGTTACCGATGACCTGCTTATCCAGGAGGACGCAGACCGGTACATTGCGGCAGCCAAAAAGCGGAACCCACTGGACCCAGAGGTGCCGTTGTTGCCCCTGGCTCTGGCTAACAGCTAGACCGCTTTCGCACAGACTTGACCCATTGAAAAAAGAATACTATTCTTTCGTTTAAAAGACGTGGCAACAGTCACGTCATTGAGGTATGGTACCTAGGTATCCAAGGCAAAATTCACTCGCAGGGGAGGAACAGCATGCTGACCACAGAAGAAAACGAACTTATTTGTAGGGTTGGACCCGGGACGCCGATGGGCGATGTAATGCGCCGATACTGGCACCCCCTGATCATTTCCGATGAACTTCCGGAGCCTGACTGCGCACCGATTCGCGCTCGGCTCCTTGGAGAACAGCTCGTAGCCTTCCGTGACACCAACGGCGATGTTGGCATCGTAGCTGACTCCTGCCCGCATCGCGGCGCATCCATGTTCTTTGGCATCAACCAAGAATGCGGCCTCATGTGCATCTACCACGGCTGGAAGTTTGACGTGAACGGCAACTGTGTCGATATGCCGTCAGACATTCCCGGCAGCAACTTCATAGACAAGGTGCATATCACCGCATACCCAACCGTTGAATCAGCAGGCGTCATCTGGGTGTACATGGGACCCAAGGAGCACCAGCCGCCGCCCCCCAACTACATCTTCAACAACCTGCCGGCTGACCATGTGATTGCTTTCCGTGTGCCCATCTACTGCAACTATCTGCAGAGCATGGAAGGGAACATTGACTCCACTCACCTGGGCACGCTGCACGTGTACCACCAGGACAAAGTACCTGTCGACCTCGACAGCGACAAGCCTGGTTACCCATCTGCCAAGTTCTCCCTCTACACCAGGGCCAAGTATCGCTATGCCCGAGTAGACGTACAGGACACAGACTACGGTTTCCGGCTGATTGCAGAGCGCCCCACGGACCAGGGCAACAAGCACATCCGCACCAACTGCCTGGTACTCCCGTACACAGCATTCATCGCTTCACAGCGAAGTGGTTCCGGCGGCGTCCTGATTCAGGTGCCGATTGACGACGAGACGAACCAGCGCGTAGGCATTCGCTACAACGTCAAGGAGCCCTTCACGGCTGCAGAGCGTCGTTCCACCATCGAGCAGGGCGCGCTCATGGATCCCGTAGACCCCAAGAAGCGCATGAAGCGCATCGACAACGACTACATGCTGGACCGCTGGGCGCAGAAGAACACGGTTCTTGCCGGAATCTGGCCCATCCCGGAGCAGGACTACGCCCTCATTGAGACGATGGGTGCCATCTATGACCGCTCCAAGGAACATCTCTACGGCGGTGACGCCGCCATCATCCGATGCAGGCAGATGCTTCTCTCCATGGTCAGGGACTTCCAGGAAGGCAAGCCCTTGCCTGGACTTGACCCGAGTGTCCAGACCCAGAAGATTCGCTCTGAAGAGATCATCATCGGCCCGGACGATGACGCATGGTTGGTTGGCGCCGATGCCGGTGAGAACACCGTACGCGGCGAGCGACTCCGCTAGTAACTATGGAAACGCTCAGGGTTTTGTGGCTCATTGCCGTGAACCCTGGGCGTTTTTGTTTTCAGAAATTCACACCAAAGGAAAGGGAAGTAAATGCTGACACCAACAGAAAACGATTTCCTATGTAACACAGACGTGGGGACACCCATGGGGACCCTCATGCGCAGGTTCTGGATTCCCGCATTGCTATCTGAGGAGCTACCCGCACCGGACAGCGACCCTGTTCGAGTGACCCTGCTGGGAGAGCAGCTCATCGCCTTCCGTGACACGGACGGCAAGGTCGGTCTCATTGATAATTACTGCCCCCACCGTCGCGCCAGCATGTTCTTCGGTCGTAACGAAGAATGCGGCCTGCGCTGCGTGTACCACGGGTGGAAGTTTGATGTGAACGGTGACTGCGTGGACATGCCCTCAGAGCCCGCAGAGAGCAACTTCAAGGACAAGGTGAAAATCACCTCATATCCCTGTGTGGAAAAGGGTGATATCGTCTGGGTCTTCATGGGACCCGCGGACAAGATGGCTGAGCTTCCCCACATGGAGTGGATGGACGTTCCGGCAGAGAACCGCAAGATTGCCAAGCTGGTCTATGAGTGCAACTACATCCAGTCCATTGAGGGTGAGATCGATACCACCCACGCCGCGTTGCTGCACAGTCGGCTGGATGCAGAGGAAAAGGCTGCTACTGCCACCACACTGGGCGGTAAGTATCAATACAAGGACAAAGCAGCTCGTTTCTTCGTGAGTGAGAAGGAACATGGCCTTCTTATCGGCGCACGCCGGGAAGCCGAAGAAGATAGCTACTACTGGCGCATCAGCCGGTGGTTGTACCCCTTCTACTCCATGATTCCCCGTGAGCCCTTCGGCACGACCCGTTGCGGCATCTGGTACCCCATGGACAACGAGAACACCTGGGTCATTCTGGTGCTCTGGCACAAGGACCGCCCGCCAACAGACGATGAGTCCCGGGAGATATACGCGTGCCGCGACTTGATTCCTGGCACCTGGTATCCCAAGCAGAACCTCTCGAACGACTACATGATCGATCGAGATATCCAGAAGCACGAGACCTACAGCGGCATTCCTACGTCCAGTGGCCGCGCTCAGGACTCCGCAATGATGGAGACCATGGGCAAGCTCATTGACCGCACGCATGAGCACCTGGGCACCAGCGACACTGCCATCATTGCGATGCGTAAGACACTGACCAAGGCCGCCCGTGATCTGGAAGAGGGCATTGAGCCCTACGCCGCAACCCACCCGGACGTGTACAAGGTCCGTTCCGGTGGAGCGTTGCTTCCCAAGGATGTTTTCTTCTCTGACGATAAGGAAGTATTGGACGACATCACCGTCGCTTAAATTCTGAATCACTATTGGGAATAAAGAGGAGCCTGCGCCGGGATTTCTGACCAGGCTCCTCTTCTTGTTTGTAACGCTACCGCCCCTTCCACTTGAGCACAGAGCGTGATAGCATCCCCAAGTCTTGCGCCTACGCGCGTGAAGCTATGCAACCCAGCAAGGAGAAATAGATGATCATCGATATCCATGGACATTACACCACTGCCCCACCTCAGCTAAGAGAGTGGCGGAACAAGATGATTGCGGACTTCAAGCCCGGTGTCCCTTTCAAGGACACATTCACCATCACTGACGATGAGATCATTGAGACCATCACCAAGGGTCAGTTGAAGCTTCAACAGGACCGCGGCACAGATGTGGCGTTGTTCTCCCCCACCGCGGGCGGCATGGCTCACCACTATGGCGATACAGCCATGAGCCTCCATTGGACGCGGACAGTGAATGACCTGATCAAGCGGGTCTGTGATCTTTTCCCGGACAACTTCATTCCGGTCTGTCAGATTCCTCAGTCACCAGGCGTTTCCCTGGAGAACTGCATTGAAGAGTTGGATCGCTGCGTTAACGAGATGGGGTTTGTCGGCCTGAACGTGAACCCTGACCCGTCAGACGGCTACTGGACCGACCCTCCCATGCAAGACAAGTGGTGGTACCCGCTCTATGAGCGAATGGCAGAGCTTGAAGTACCTGCCATGGTTCATTCCAGCATGTCCTGCAACCCTAACTTCCATGGGACTGGCGCCCACTACATCAATGGAGATACATCCTTCTTCATGCAGATGATTCAGGGTGACCTCTTCAAGGACTTCCCAACCATCAAGTTCGTCATTCCCCACGGCGGCGGCGCAGTCCCTTTCCACTGGGGTCGATATCGCGGCATCGCCCAGGACATGGGCAAGCCCACGCTGGAAGAACACTTGATGGACAACGTCTTCTTTGACACCTGCGTGTATCACCAGCGAGGAGTCGACCTCATGGCCGATGTCCTACCTGCTGATAACATCCTTTTCGCGTCAGAGATGATCGGGGCAGTCAGAGGCATCGATGTCCGCACAGATCGCTACTACGACGATACCAAGCCCTATGTTGATAACGCCCCTGGCCTCAGTGATGAGGACAAGGCCAAGATCTTCGAAGGCAACGCCCGGAGGGTCTACCCTCGCCTCAAGAACTACCTGAAGTAATCACAGTACGGACAAGGGAGTACACATGATCATAGATAGTCACGGGCATTATACCACGCTGCCACCGGCAATTGATGCGTGGCGATCCCGTCAGATAGCGGAGCTGGCCAGGCCGGCCAAGGGCTCCATCAAGGTCAGCGACGATGAGATTCGAGAGACCCTGGAGAACGGACAGATCAAGCGGCTGCGTGAGCGTGGCACAGACAAGATGTTCTTCTCTCCCAGGGCCTCGTCCATGGGTCATCACTTCGGTGGTGAGATGATAAGCCTCTACTGGACCCAGCACTGCAACGATTTGATTGCGCGGGTCGTCAGTCTGTACCCGGACATTTTTGTCCCGGTATGCCAGTTGCCCCAGTCCCCAGGTGTGCCGCCTAAGGCTGCAATCGCAGAGTTGGAGCGATGCGTAAACGAGATGGGCTTTGTTGGCTGCGTCATGAACCCGGACCCCTCAGGTGGCTTCTGGACAGACCCGCCCCTGAGCGACAAAGACTGGTGGTATCCCTTCTACGAGAAGCTGGTTGAGCTGGACGTGCCCGCCATGATTCATGTGAGCGCCACCTGCAACCCCAGCTTCCACAGCACCAGCTCTCACTACATGAACGCGGACACCACGTCCATTGTGCAGCTGCACCAGTCCACCGTGTTCCAGGACTTCCCGGAACTCCGGATCATCGTCCCCCACGGAGGCGGCGCAATCCCCTACCAGTACGGACGGTTCCGCGGCATCGCCATTCGCGATGGTTTCCAGCCCTTCGACGAGTTCATCAAGAAGATTTACTTTGACACAGCCATCTACGACCAAAACGGCCTCGAGCTGCTGTTGAAGGTAGCGGGCATCGATAACGTGCTGTTCGCTTCGGAGATGATCGGCGCCGTCAATGCCATCGACCCGGAGACCGGACGCTACTTCGATGACATCAAACCCACCGTAGAGAACATCGATTGGCTAACGGACGAGGACAAAAAGAAGCTTTTTGAGGACAACGTTCTCAAGGTCTACCCCCGTCTCAAAAACTATCTCAAATAAATCGCAGCGTAGACTGCCGAGCAAGGAGGATTAGGATGAAGCTGGTATTCTTTGACGACTACAAGCTTGGAGTCCTGAACAAGGATGAGACTCGGGTGATTGACATGTCGTTGACCCTTGAGGAATTGCCCCGCGTGGGCCCGGGCGACTACATGTGCAGGCTCATTGAGAAATGGTCCGGTTACAAGTCCCGCCTGCAAACCGCCATGTTGGATATGCCGGGAGTCCCCATTGAAGATGTACACTTGCGTGCGCCTATCCCCAAGCCCGGCAAGATACTGTGCATGGCTGCCAACTATCTGGAGAACGGCACTCTCACGGAGCCACGTCCGATCAACGGGTTCCTCAAGAACCCTGATGCAGTCATCGGCGACGGCGACACCATTGTGATTCCGCCTGAAGACGCCGATATCTTCCACCATGAGGCAGAGCTTGGCCTGGTCATAGGTAAGAAGGCCAGGAACATCTCAGAGGATGAAGCGTATAACTACGTTTTCGGCTACACCAACTTCATCGATGTGTCTGCCAGAGGCCTTGGCCCCAAGGGGTCAGACGTCTTCCTTCAGTCGAAGTCCTATCACACCTTTGCACCTATGGGCCCGTATCTGGTAACTGCCGATGAAGTCCCCAATCCCCAGGACACCAACGTGAAGCTCTGGGTCAACGGTGGACTGAACCAGGACTACAGCACCAGCGACATGGGCCACTCCATTCCCAAGACCATTGCGTGGCTCTCATCCATCACTACGTTGAACCCGGGCGACGTAATCGCTCTGGGAACCAACCACCAGGGTCTGGGTTCGCTGCAGGACGGCGATGTCGTTGAGCGAGAGACCCCCGGCCTTGGCAAGCTCACCGTGAATGTGTCCGAGCCGAAGAAGCGCACATGGGATCGCGGAGTAGATCAAGCAATGGCAGACAGGATGCGAGGCTAGGCCTGGCAGACGAGTCCAAAGCAATTACTCTCGTTTAGGAGAAAGGGAACTCTTATGAAGCTTGTGATGTACAACAACTACCAGTTAGGACTGTATCAGGACGATAAGGTGTACAACCTGTCTGAGTCTCTGACTGAGATAAACGCCCCAACCCCCCAGGACATGATTAATGCCGTCATTGCGGATTTTGAAGGCACATACAGGGCTAGGATTCTGGAGATCGCAGAGAAAGTCCAACCTATCCCCATGGATCAAGTTCACCTGCGCCCACCGCTGCCACGCCCCGGTAAGATCGTAGCAATGGCAGCCAACTACTTCGAGAACGGCGCGTTGAGTGAACCCAAGCCCCTCAATGGCTTTTTGAAGTCGCCGGAGTCCGTCATTGGTGAGGGTGAGACCGTCGTCCTCCCCGCCGGACACCAGGCTGCCGTGTTCCACCACGAAGCGGAACTTGGCGTCGTCATCGGCAAGACCGCCGCCAACGTCTCAGAGAAAGACGCGTACAGCCATATCTTTGGCTACGTGAACTTCAACGACGTGTCTGCCCGAGGTCTCCACCCCACCAGCTTCCTATGGATGAAGTCCCACGATACCTTTGGGCCCATGGGGCCTTATCTGGTCACAGCCGACGAGATAGCCGACGCCCAGAACCTCCAGGTGCGCCTGTGGGTCAACGGTGAAATCCGACAGGACTACAACACCAGCGACATGGGCCACAAGATTCCCAAGATGATTGAGTGGCTGACTTCTATCGTGCAGCTTGATCCGGGTGACCTCATCGCTTCCGGCACCAACCACCAGGGTCTCGGTCCCATCCAGAACGGCGATGTCATGGAGATGGAGATTGCAGGCCTGGGCAAGATAACGGTCAACGTCTCAGACGAGTTGAACCGTGAATGGCACCGGGGGACGGACAGTGACATGGCAGACTGGGTTGCTGGACGGACTGCTGAGCCACCAACCTGGGCAAAACGCTAACAACCAACAATCAATTGCACCAGGTCTGATCTGAAAAATCCTTTGAGAATGAGCGGGGAGCCCCGGCATATCGGGGCTCCCCTGCTTGTTTTCATGTAACCTAGATACTATGGACGAACCTTTGGACGCACACCCTACAAAGTCGCCATCCGCTGCCCGTCCCCCTGTCATGCAGGTGCTGGGCAACAAGCAATACCTGAATCTGTGGATAGCCAACTGGGCATGGCAGCTTGGGCGTTGGATGTGGATGATTATGTCCGCCTACGTGGTGCTCCAACTCACGGACTCCACGTTCCAGACATCGCTGGTAGGCGCGGTGTTCTTCGGCCCCATGCTGCTTGGCGGCGTCGTCAGTGGCGTTATCGCCGATGGGTTTAACCGTCGCAACATCCTGCTGGTAGGACACGTCGTCAACCTGGGCCTCACAATACTGGCAGCCGTCCTGTCATTGACCGGCGTCATCGAGTCGTGGCACATCTTCCTTATGACCCTCGCCTTCGGAACCATGCACACACTGGACCAGGTGACCCGTAGAGGGCTGGTAAGCGATCTTGTTGCCCGTGAGCACCTCTCACACGCCCTGGCGTTGGAAACGATGGTGCAGATGGGCTCAGTGATGGTAGGGCCGCTCGTAGGGGGAGCGCTTATCGACTTCCTGCCTCTTGGCAAGGGCGAGGGACTGGCTACGCCATACATAGCGGTTACCATCCTGTATGTCGCTGCGGTATTCCTGCTATTGAGGGTTAAGGCACCAAGGCATATCGGAGCAGTGAACATAGCCAGCGGCAATGTGATTCAAGCCGCTGCAGAGGGGTTCAAAGTAGCCGCCCACAACCCGGCCATCATTGGCACTTTGAGTATCACACTGATGGCCAACATGTTCTTCTTCACCTACGTACCACTGATCCCTGTGTTTGCAGAGAAGGTGCTGGACGTCGGCCCCACCTTGATGGGACTGCTTGGCGGTGCCCACGGCATCGGCGCCTTCTTAGGAGCAGGCTACATCGCCCTCCGCAGTCGGATCGATAAGAAGTCTGGCTATTACTACAAAGGCACGCTTATAGCCCTTGCTGGCCTCTTGGTGTTCTCTCTATCACAGGTCTATTCACTGTCCTTTGCGGCTTTGGTGATTGCTGGTATGGGGCTCGCAGGGTTTGCCACCATGCAGCCGGTGCTCATCATTCTCTCCACCGACGATGCTACTCGCGGCCGCTTGCTCGGCATTGTCAGCATGACCATAGGTGTCCTGCCGCTGGCGATGGTCATGGTGGGTGGCATGGCAGCGGTGTTCGGACCTGCCAAGGCGGTAGGCATCAGTGCAGGGATTGGCGTCGCGCTGACCGCAATCGTGTCGTACTACGCCCGCGAGATGCGGAAGCTGTAGGCACGTTACGCCTCCGGGAGCACCCATCGAGTAGCGGTCTGCGGGAAATTGGCCTCCATCCAGGCAAACACCACACGGGGAACCAGGGTGTATGTGGCAGTAGCATCGTCGGTGAGGTCCGGTCGGAAATCGTACTTCGTCTTGTACGCATCGGCGAACCGCTCAAGGAAGCCGGCATCAGTGACACGCTCGGCCACGCCTTCAAAGATTACCGCCTCATCACCGCTTTCAAGATGCACCACGATATTCGAGTTGCCTGCCAGGTTTCGCGCCTTCCGAGATTTTGCATCCGTGCCGAAGTAGAACGCTCCCTCAAACCACATCCCCCATACCGGCGTGATGTGGGGTCGACCAGCAGCGTCGACAGTTCCCACCCAATAGTTTCTGGACACCGTCATCTGGGCTTCAACCCACTGCCACGGGAGCAGCTTCCCCTCCGTGGCTGGAGCAATACCATAGCCTTCAGCCATCACCGGACGGGTAGCCAGAGCATCGATTTCTTCGTTAGAGCGCTTTTGGTTCGGCATAAATCACAGTCCTACATACAGATTTGGTTTGAAGAAATGAATTAGTGGATAGCGCTGGAGCGGAGTGGTGGAGATAGAGGGACTCGAACCCTCGACCCCCTGCATGCCATGCAGGTGCTCTCCCAACTGAGCTATATCCCCACGGTCTTTGCGGAAAGCGTATTCAACTATAGCAAAGGCCCATAACTCACACAAGGTGCACAGACACAAATTGCCCGGGCTTTTCCTAAAACTTGCACATGGCGGTATACTGTGTGAGCGTGCGGCGTTCCGTGGTATCCGTATCGAGAGCGCCAAGCGGATAGCTACTGGAGATAACCAAATGAATGCCCCCTGGCAAACGTCAGGGGCCGAATGGTCTGCCAGACCGTTCCAGGGCGCACCTGGGGAGTAGGCAGGATATGCAGATACCCGTCACAGAAGATACACGTAAGCAGCAACTCTTTGAGTTGTGCTCCAACATCCTTGGCCAACGCCCCCTCATCGTTGCCAGCAACAGGGGCCCCCTTGAGTACCACCTTAGCCCTGAAGGCCAGCTTCAGCCCCGGCGAGGCAGCGGCGCCATCGTCACAGCCCTCAACAGTCTGATTCAGAACTTTGAGTTCACCTGGGTGGCCAATGCTATGGGTGAAGGCGATCGTCGCGCCCAGGGGGAAGCCGAAGACAGCAATATCCGATCTCCGCTTCCCAAGCAACAAATATCTGCTCGATATGTCCTCACCCCCCGGCGCATGTACCACAAGTTCTACAACATTTTCTGCAACCCGCTCCTTTGGTTCCTGCAGCACTCCATGTGGAGTTCTGCCTACACTCCCAACATCGATAGCACAGTCCACGATACGTGGGCTACCGGCTACACGCCGGTCAACCGGGCATTTGCAGATGCCATAGTGGCTGAAGCCGCAGACGGCGCACCTCCCATCGTAATGGTGAACGACTACCATCTGTACCTGGTTCCGGGCATGGTACGCAAGGACATTCCAGATGCGCTGATCTACCACAACATCCACATCCCTTGGCCATCCGTCCGGACGTGGCAACTCCTCCCTATCTACATTCGCAATGAGATATGCGAGAGCCTCTGCGCATCGGACATCGTGGCATTCCAATCCCAGTGGGACGTCCGCAGTTTCCTGGAGTGCTGCGAGGCATTTATCCCCGACGCCCATGCCGACTACGAGAACAACACGGTGACGTTCAACGGCCATACAACTCTGGTGCGTGCATACCCATCGTCCATAGATGTGGATGAGGTACGCGCCATCGCAGATTCCCAACGTGCCCAGGAGTACCTTACCCGCGTAGGCGAGTTCACATCCAAGCACACCATCGTCCGGGTGGACCGGGCGGAGCCGAACAAGAACATCATCAGAGGGTTCCGCGCATACCAGACCATGCTTGAAGCGCATCCGGAACTGAAGGAAGAGGTCACCTTCCTCGCCTTCCTGGTCCCCTCCCGCACCCACATCAAGCAGTACGAGCGGTACATGGAGGAGATCGAGGCCTTGGTAAGGCAGATCAACTTGACCCATGGCAGCCCCAACTGGAAGCCGGTTCACGTCTTTAGCGAGAACAACTACACCCAGGCCATCGCCGGGTTGAAGCTCTACGACACACTGATAGTCAACCCTGTGGTGGACGGAATGAACCCCGTTGCCAAAGAAGGACCCATCGTGAACACCCAAAACGGCGTCCTGGTCATCTCAGAGGGCTCCAGCGCCTTCGATCAGCTTCGCGAGGGTGCGTTGGCTGTTGGGCCAGCCGATATCGAAGGTACAGCGCAGGCCCTGTATGCGGCAGTCACCATGTCGCCGGAGGAACGCGCCCGGCGTTCTACCAACCTCGTCGAGTCAATTGAGCGGGAAGACTCCGTACAGTGGCTCTTCACCCAGCTAGAGGACATTCAGTCCCTCTTTTAGATTCTTATCCCCCATATGCTCCTCTTTGCTCTTGCAAGCGAACCTACTCTGGTTTAGACTAGCCTCCGTCCAATACTTTGCAGCAGTTATAGCTATTTATAGCTGTAGGGCACAAAGAATATCGGACACAATCCAGAGGAGGATATTGTGAAGCACGAGCTACCTGACCTGCCTTATGCACAAAGCGCCCTAGCACCCCATATCTCCGCGGAGACGCTGGAGTACCACTATGGGAAGCACCACCAGACCTACGTAAACAACCTGAACAACCTTGTACCAGGCACGGAGTTTGAGGAGTCCTCCCTGGAGGACATCATCGCCAAGGCTCCCGCGGGCACCATCTTCAACAACGCTGCCCAGATATGGAACCACACCTGCTACTGGAGCAGCTTGAGTCCCCAGGGTGGCGGAGACCCCTCCGGCGCTGCAGCAACGGCTATCAATGCCGCCTTCGGCTCCTTTGAGGAGTTCAAGACCCAGTTCACCCAGAAGGCCACCACCAACTTCGGCTCCGGCTGGACATGGCTGGTCAAGAACGCCGATGGTTCTCTAGCCATTGAGAACACCAGCAACGCCGGCAACCCGCTGACCAACAACCAGACCCCCATCATCACCTGCGATGTCTGGGAGCATGCCTACTACATCGACTACCGGAACAGTCGACCCAACTACCTCGAGGCATGGTGGAGACTCATCAACTGGGAGGCCGTCGCCAAGGGCGCAGCCTAACCCCGTACATTTGTAAGTAAGAAAACCCCGCTCCGAATTAACGGAGCGGGGTTTTCGTTGTCTTGCCGTATTGCTTCGATCTAGCGCGCCATTGCCTTCCGTGCAGCGTCCCGGGTCGTATCCAGGTCTTCAGGCGTGTGCACCGTGGACACGAATGCCGCTTCAAACGCCGATGGAGCCACGTAGATACCCTGGTCCATCATGGAGTGGAAGTAGCTCTTGTACGCCTCAACATCAGACTTGATGACATCATCCCAGTTGTGAATGGGGCCCGGGTTGAAGAACATCCCCAGCAGGGAACCCGCCCGGTTGATGGTCAAAGGTCGTTCGTTTTCCTGAGCGGCTTCCTTCAATATCGTCTCAAGTTGGGAGCCCATATCCTCAAGGTTCTCATAGATGCCCGGGAGCTGCAGCGATTTCAGCATGGCAATCCCTGCCGCCACGGCAACCGGGTTCCCGGACAGCGTCCCGGCCTGATACGCGGGGCCAAGGGGTGCAACTTGCTCCATGACATCGGCTCGACCGCCATACGCGCCGATGGGCATGCCGCCGCCGATAATCTTACCCATCGTCGTCAGGTCTGGCGTGATGCCGTAGAGGGCCTGTGAGCCGCCGTAGCCTACACGGAAGCCAGTGATGACCTCGTCAAGGATGAGGAGAGCGCCGTACTTCTTAGTGATGTCGCGCAGACCTTGTAGGAAGCCGTCTTGTGGGAGCACGACCCCCATGTTCGCTGCAATCGGCTCGACGATGATCGCTGCGATGTCCTCCGAGTGCGCCTCGAACTGTGCACGTACGCCATCAAGGTCGTTGTACTCGGCCACCAGTGTCTCGGCAGCATAGCCTGCAGGCACGCCTGCGCTGTCAGGGACGCTCAATGTAGCTGCTCCAGATCCTGCCTTCACCAGCAAGCCATCGGAGTGCCCGTGGTAGCAGCCCACAAACTTCAACACCTTTGACCTACCGGTGAACGCCCGGGCCACGCGAATAGCGCTCATGCACGCTTCAGTGCCGGAGTTCACCATTCGCACCATGTCCACAGAGGGGAAGGCGTCACAGACCAACCGGGCCAACTCAACCTCGCCCGGGGTTGGCGCGCCAAAGCTCATGCCTCTTTTCGCCGCCTCTTGCACTGCAAGTACCACGGACGGGTGGGCGTGCCCCATGATCAGTGGACCCCAGGATGCCAGGTAATCGATGTACTCATTGTTGTCGGCGTCCCACACCCGGGAGCCTCGGCCCCGGACGATGAACGGCGGTTCACCACCCACGCCACGGAACGAGCGTACCGGGCTGTTTACTCCCCCGGGAATGACCTTTTGGGCTTCTTCAAACAGACGTTGTGATAGGCGTTTTTCCATGCTTAGGTGTTCTCCAACAGGCAGGGCTAACCCTGCACTCATATTTCCGTAGGTATCTCTAGCTCGGTACCTCTAAATCGATGCCGATAGGGCAGTGGTCGGAGCCCATGACGTCCGATAGGATGTAGGCGTCCTTCACCTGCGATTCAAGGCCTTGATTCACGTAGAAGTAATCGATGCGCCAACCCACGTTGCGGTCCCGCGCCCGGGTTATCGTGTCCCAATACGTGTAGAGGTCCGGGGCATCATTGAACATCCGCAGGGTGTCCAGATGACCGTGACTCAGGAGCTTGTCCTGCCACTCTCGCTCCATAGGGAGGAACCCGGACACTTTGGCATTCTCTTTCGGCCGGGCAATGTCGATTTCTTTGTGGGCGGTATTCACATCGCCGCAAATGACCACGTTCCTGCCCGCATCGACCTGTCGGTCGATTTCCTCGAGGAATGCGTCGTAGAACCGCATCTTGTAGTCGAGGCGCTCAGGAGAACCTTTCCCGTTGGGAAAGTACACGCAGTACAACAGGAACTCGCCAAAGTCGGCCACCAGCGTCCGGCCTTCGCTATCGAACTCCTCCACGCCGAAGCCCTTTGACACAGCCACAGGCTCCTGCTTCGCGTAGATAGCAACGCCGCTGTAGCCCTTCTTCTCAGCCGAGAAGAAGTACGAATTGTACCCGGGTATCTCCCGGACTTCGTCGGGCAGTTGGTCCTCGTTTGCCTTGGTCTCCTGGATACACAGAATGTCAGGATTATCGGTAGCCATCCAATCCAGTAGCCCTTTTTTGTGGGCAGCCCGGAGGCCGTTCACGTTCCAAGAAATGATCCGTTTTGTCGCCATCTACCCCTCGTCCTTCAGCCATCGCGCTACGTCTTTGGCGAAGTAGGTGATGATGATGTCAGCCCCGGCGCGCTTGATGGAGGTCAAGACTTCAAAAGCCACACGGTCGGCGTCCAGCCAACCCCGGTCACCAGCAGCTTTGATCATGCTGTACTCGCCGCTCACATTGTACGCCGCAATAGGGTGATCGAACCGCTCCCGGGCCTTACTGATAACGTCCAGGTATGACAACGCCGGCTTCACCATCAGGATGTCTGCGCCTTCTTCCGCGTCCTGCTCCAGCTCTTGAAGCGCCATGCGGGAGTTGGCCGGGTCCAGCTGGTAGCCTCGTCGGTTACCCAACTGCGGTACAGAGTCGGCGGCCACTCGGAAGGGGCCGTAGAACGCAGACGCACACTTGGAGGCGTACGCCATGATCGGCAGGTTGCTGTACCCCGCACCGTCCAGACCTTTCCGGAGCGCAGCGATCTGGCCATCCATCATGGCAGAAGGCCCAACGATGTCCGCCCCGGCTTCTGCCTGGGCTACAGCGGCCTTCGCCAGCAGCTCCAACGTCGCGTCATTGTCTACGGACTCGCCAAGCAGCACGCCGCAGTGGCCGTGGTCCGTGTACTCGCACAAGCAAACGTCCGTCATCACCAGCAACCCGGGCGCAGCCTTCTTAATGACGCGTACGGCTTCCTGAATGATGCCCTGCGAGTCATAGGCTTGCGTGCCAAGGGGGTCCTTTTCACTGGGTAAGCCGAACAGCAGCACTGCAGGTATCCCCAACGATGCGATTTCCTGTGCCTCTGCGGCCAAATCACTCAACGGAAGTTGGAAACACCCGGGCATCGGCTCGATTTCTTTGCGACCAGCCGGGTCTTCAGTCACAAATAACGGATAAACGAACTCAGAGGCCGAAAGTCGCGTTTCCTGTACGAGGCGACGCATCGTCTCTGACCCGCGCAATCGACGTAATCGAACTGTAGGAAAGCCTGCCATCGATCTACTCCTAGTTTGGTGCCTATTTGGTCTTCGCTCATGGTTCGACTATTTCACCATGGCGAAACAGAGGCCGCCTGACATCCTGAGCCTAAGTTTACCCTGAGCAAAGCCGAAGGGAAGGATGAAGGAAACACTAAATCGAACTGACTGCACCCAGCTTCTCCCGTGCGTAAAACCCTTCAAGGGCTTCAACCAGGCCCGAGACAGTGTGCTCTGTTGCTTCAACATCCACCCGAACACCAAGGCCCCGGGCGGTCTCTGACGTTACCGGGCCAATGCAGGCCACTACGCAACGGTTTATTGCCTCTACATCCCCGTTAAAAGCGTCTACCAGGTTCTTCACCATAGATGAACTGGCAAACGTGATAGTGTCTACTCCGGCTGCGAAGGCTTCTTTCGCCCTAACGGCGATATCCTCGGCAGGCACCGATCGATAGAGGTGAACCTCGTCGACCACTGCGCCTGCTTCTTTCAAGCCTTCTACCAGCAATGCCCGGCCACCCTCTGCCCGGGGTAGCAGCACCTTGTCTCCCGGCTGCAACCGCTTCCGCATGCCCTCGACGAGGGACTCAGCGACAAACTCTTCTGGGATGTAGTCGGCCTTGATTCCATGCTCGCCAAGGGCCTTAGCCGTGCCCGGGCCTATTGCACATACCTGCACTGCACCCAACGCCCGGGCGTCCAGGTTCCGAGCAGCCAAACGCTCGAAGAAAATGGATACCGCGTTGGCGCTGGTAAACACCGTCCAGCGATAGTCGGTCAATCCATCCAATGCCTTGTCCATAGCACCGTCGCTATCCAACGGCTCCAGCGCGATTGTGGGTAGCTCAATGGGCATTGCGCCACGCTGGGTCAGCATCGCGCTGAGTACCGATGCCTGCTGTCGAGTGCGAGTAACGAGTACGCGCTGCCCGAACAGCGGGCCTGTATCGAACCACTGAAGCTTCTCTCGAAGAGCAGCTACGGGGCCGATCACCGTCACAACAGGGGCCTGAAGGCCTGCCGTTTTGACGCGCTCAACGATGTTCGTCAGATCGCCGGACACCGTCTCCTGGTCGGGGCGTGTTCCCCAACGCACCAGTGCAACCGGAGTATCTGCTGGCTTACCCTCGGCAAGGACTGCATCCACCACGTTCGGCAGGGCTTCCATGCCCATCAACACAACCAGCGTGTCCACATGGGCCAATGCAGGCCAGTCCACGCCGGAGTTGGGTCGTGAAGGGTCTTCGCTGCCGGTTACAACGGCGAAGGACGCCGCTATTTTGCGATGGGTGATCGGAATCCCAGCGTACGCCAGAGCGCCGATGGCAGAGGTAATGCCCGGGACGACTTCAAAAGGAATTCCCGCATCCACAAGCTCCAAGGCCTCTTCGCCGCCGCGTCCGAACACAAACGGGTCTCCACCCTTCAACCGGGTCACGAATTTACCCGCCAGGCCATGCTCCACGAGTAATGCATTGATTTCATCCTGGGTGAACGAGTGGTTGTCACGGCCCTTGCCTACGTTGATCATCTCTGCATCTGCCCGAGCGTGCTCCAGTAACCGCACGTCTACAAGTCGATCGTAGATGACAACGTCAGCCTCTTGCAGGAGCCGAAGCCCCTTGACCGTGATGAGCCCCGGATCTCCCGGTCCCGCACCTACCAAATAGACCTTTCCTGGCCCGCTCATACCGTCCCCCCGGCAAGCAGTATTTTGGCCCCCTGGTCCAGCAGTTTCTGGGCCAATTGTCGTCCAAGCGATTCTGCGTCCCCTACCGCGCCTTCAATATCCGCCCGGTAGCACTCTGTTCCATCAAGGCTGGCAACCATGCCGGATGCTCGGAGCGTGTTGCCCTCTGTGACAGCGTGGGCGCCCATCGGCACCTTGCAGCCTCCGCCCAGGGTCACCAGGAAGGCTCTCTCCGCCAGTACCGCTTCATGGGTGTCAGCGTGGTCCAGCGGCTCCAACAACGTAGCCAAAGCCGCATCGTCGCTCCTACCCTGGAGGGCAACCGCACCCTGCCCCACAGCAGGGGTGAACGTCATCGGGTCCAGGAACTCCGTCACCTCGGCCTGTAGTCCAAGGCGGATGAGTCCGGCAGCGGCCAACACAATAGCATCGAAGCTGCCTTCATTGAGTTTGCGAAGTCGTGTTTCAACGTTGCCGCGAATCGGCGCAACGGCAATGTCTGGTCGGACGGCCTGCACCAACGCCGCACGTCGAGGGCTGCTTGTTCCGATGACCGCTCCAGGTGCCAAGTCAGCGAGTTTCAACCCGCTGCGGCTAACCAGCACGTCTCGAGGGTCTTCTCGCTTCATCACCGTCAGCACATCCAGACCAACGGGGGCTTCTGTAGACATGTCCTTCAGACTGTGGACAGCGAAATCCGCTCGGTTTGAGAGGAGTTCAACTTCCAGTTCCTTGGTGAACACGCCCAGTCCCAACTCGGACAGAGAGGCTTCCTGGGATGCGTCACCTGTGGTCTTAATAATCTTGATTTCTGTGGTCAAACCCGGGTGGTGCAACTTGAGGTGAGCCACAACGCTATCCGTTTGTGCCCGGGCTAAGTTGCTTCCCCTCGTAGCAATGACAACGTGTGGCAGCGGTGCATTCGCACCTTGAGCAGTCATGGCCTAGTCTTGCTGGGGAAGACTGTTAGTAGAATCGTCCGCGACATCGAAATCCAAATCCCCATCAAGCCGGAATAGCCAGCGGAGGGATTGGATGTCTGCCGGTTTACCCTCTCCCTTGAGGCGGGTTACCGGGTTGTGTAGCAACTTGTTGACCAGTGACTTGCTGAGCGTTGCGATGACTTCCTGGTCATCGGCTGAGAGGTGTTGTAGACGCTTCAGTGTCCGCGACAACTCCCTCTCTCGCAGAGACTCTGATTGACGCCGTAGGTCTGCGAGAGTAGGTACGATGCGCAATGCATCCCACCACGTCTGGAACTTGTGGACTTCATCGTCGATGATGATTGCAACCCGCTCGGCTTCCTGTTCCCTGCGCTGACGGTTCACGTCCGCAATGGCATCCAGATCGCTGATGTCAGCAAGATGGACGGATTCCATATCCTTGATGGCCGGGTCCACATCTCTGGGGATCGCAACGTCCAGCAACAACAGAGGGCGCCCTACCCGGGCAGAAATGGCACGTGAGATCGCATCTTCCGTGATCATGTATTCGGGCGACCCTGTGCAGGCAATAACGATGTCGCTGTCGTCCAGCGCGACTTGTAGCTCGTCCATCGGTAGCACATGCGCCTCATTAAGCTCTTCGGCAAGTTCCACTGCACGAGCGTGCGTACGGTTCATCACCGTCAGGTGCTCAACCCCTACGTTCCTCAGGGCTACCGAAGCCAGTTTCCCTGCCTCGCCAGCACCGACGACAAGCGCTTTGGCACCCTTGATGTCTCCCAGGGTTCGTTTTGCAAGCTCTACGAACGCGTAGCTGATAGAGAGGGCGTTCTGACCAATGGCTGTCTCGCTACGTGCCCGCTTGCCCACTCGCAACGCCTGGTGAAACACCCTGGTTATAGGAGTCGATGCGGTTTTGGCCGCTACCGCTGCGCCGAAGGCTTCCCGAACCTGCCCCAGAACCTCTGACTCACCAAGAATCATGGAATCAAGGCTGCAGGTCACGCGAAACAGGTGGTTCACCGCGTCAGTATGGAAGTAGCTATAGATATAAGGAGCCAGCGAGTCATAGGAGATCCTGTACTTTTCCTCCAAGAACTCAGCAACGGCTTCTTCCGCATTCTCTGTGGTTTCTGCAATGGTGTAGAACTCCGTCCGGTTACAGGTATGGAGCACTACAGCTTGGCCGGTGCGTGCAGCCAGGCGTTTGTTTGCGCCTTCAAGGTCGTTTCCTACCACCGCCAGTTGCTCCAGCACCTCTAGGGGCGCTGTGCGATGGTTCATTCCAACAACGGCTAGCTTCACGATACTCCTGCCTGTGCCCGGTCAGCCCACGTCTCCAGCAACTCGATCATCCGCTCACGAGCCTGTGTGGGTTGTCCGCTCTGGTAGAGGCCCAAGACCTCTGTGTTCAATGCTGCCTGCCAACCTTCAGGGTCTACGGTCAGTGGACGCGCTTTGAGCTCCGCCCGAACATCGGCAACCATTTCAGCCATGTCTGCGAATGCCAGGGCTTCGTTGTGTTCCAACTCCTGTCTGAGCTTTCTTGCCAGCGCCGGCCCCATGCCCCCGGTGGAAATGGCCAGCGTCACAGGTCCTCTGCGTATAATCGATGGTGCAATAAAGGTGCACATATCCGTGATGTCCACCACGTTCAAAGGCGTGTTTCGTTCAGCCGCCTCTTTGGAGACTGCATCGTTCACTGCCCTATCGTCCGTGGACGCGATGGCGATGAAAGCACCTTCAAGATCGCCCGTTTCGTACTTGCGCTGGTGCCAGGTGACCAATGGGTCTGCCGTCATGGCTTCCAGGCCTTCGGTGCATTCAGGCGTTATCAGGGTGACAACAGCTCCCGCTTCCAAGAGCGTTTGCACCTTGCGTTCAGCAATCTCGCCGCCGCCAATGACGACGCACAATTGCCCTACCATGTTCAAGAAAATCGGATAGTATTTTTGCGCACCCTGCGGCTGGCTCATCGGTTCCCTTTCCAACGTACGTTTAGTGGTTGATCCGTTTAGACGAAGTATCGCACGCGGGTTTTTTTATACTCTCGAGTGCTGTACAGAAGCAGGTAGTCATCAACGCCCGTGGTTTCTGCCAGTTCCTTGGCGACTTCATCGCACCGTTCCTTGCTTGTGGCATGGATCATTGCGAAGTGGCTGTATGGCCAATCCGGAAATATTGGACGCTCATAGCAGTGGCTCACCCACTTGGAGTTCGCCAGGGCCTGACCGGCCTCTGCCTTACGGTCTTCCGGCACATTCCAGACCGTCATGGCATTGGAACGGAACCCGGCTTTGCGGTGGTGGAGCACAGCGCTGTAGCGTCGCATCACGCCCCGCTTCTCAAACCCCTGGAGGATTGAGAACATTTCTGTCACTGAGAGTCCCAGCCGAGCTGCCATCTGATCGAATGGTTGCTCGTCCAGGGAAAGGTCCTCCTGGACTTCCTTTACGACTTCAATCTCGAAGTCGGTCAGCTCTTCAACCTTGTTCCAGGTCTCGTTGTCAGGCGCATAGTCAGCGGCATTTCCTTCGCCATTGACCATATCGAAGTTGACACCGATCTTGAAGAACCTGATGGTTGGCAAAAGTCGCCAGTTCGTTGCGTTGGTCTTTTCCGCCAAATCTGCAGCAGTCTCCTCCAAACTCTCGTACGGGGGCACTGCCAATGTGAACCAGAGGTTGAACTGATGCCCTATCCGGGCATAGTTGTGGCTGACGCCAGGATGCTTGTTAATGTACAGTGCAGCCTTGTGCAGCTTGTCCTCTGGGTAGGTGAAAGCAATCAAAGAGGTCTTGTAACCCAAACGGCGTGTGTCAAAGATGCCGCTGACCTGCCGAATAACGTTCTCTCGTCGCAAACGGCGGATCCGCTCAATGGTCTCAACTTCAGTCAAACCAATCTCATCGGCAATTGCCTGATATGGTCGCTCCGCCATTGGGAACGATGATTGAACAAGATTGAGAATCTGCTTGTCCAACAAATCCATGTCAGCTGCGTTGTCCTTGGGCATTGTAGCGGTATTAGACGGCGTTGACTGCTTTACCATTACGGCTCCTTTCGTAGGCGGCGGCCATAGCGATCATCAACATGTCCGCTACGGTCTCAACCTGTTGCCATGCTTGGGTAAGCTCCTCTGCATCCGGGGAAGTTTTCCTGCTTGTAGCCCGTACTGATTCTGTCAGCGGTGTCCGGAAGAAAACGAAGGCTTCCATGAGTTCCCGTAGGGTTAGTCCTCGCGCTGCAAGAGCTTCGCCATACTCTTCTCCAATAAGGCGGACCTCCTCCATTTCCTGGTGGGACGGACGCTTCTTGTCCAAAAGCCCTGCGGTAACATCCAGCAACCTACGTCCAAACAAGCGAAGTCGACCGCGGGTAGCATCGTCCATCTCGTCGTACCAGGGGAAAGCATCGCTGTGCTCGCCATGCAGCATCCGGCGGATGCGCTTTGTTGCTCCTTCACTGAACGCCTGAGCGGTCAGCGTGTGGCCGGGCTGTGTATCCTCGGTGCGTTGGAGAGCCGCGTAGAGGTCATCGCGCAGAAAACGGCGGTGTCCTCCAGGGGTCCTAAACGCACGGATGACGCCACCGTCAGCCCAACTCCGAAGCGTCGATTCGTTGACTCCAAGGAGTCGGCATGCCGCTCCCAAAGAGACCCATCGTCCCTCTTGTTGAGGGTTTTCAATTGCTTCCATCATATCTACTCCAAAATCTGTGGAAATCTAAAAAATCTGATTCCGAACTGCTTATAAGCCAAGATATCATGTTGGATAGTGACGGTCAACACGAACTTTCCCCAGGTTTCGCTGAGGGTTTTTTCCCAATTTCCCAGGTTTCCCTATCTACGCGAAAGTTTCAAATTTACAAGGACTCGCACAAAAAACGATTCTCATAGATTTACGGAGGAAATGGGCAGAGTGTGATTGAGGGATTGAACCATAAGGGTGTACCGATGGGCCGGGAGAACTGTTGAAAAGAATATTACCCGGGAGGTTTAGTGAGAGGTTAGTCCAGCCCGTAGCTGATGATTAGGGCGTTGTAGCAAATGACTACGATCATTGCGACGTTCAGCATCTTCAGGACGCGGAAGGCTTTGCGCTCCCACAAGACTCCGCCTATAGACATGGCGAACATGAGTTTGATGGCAAGCATCGTCTGCGTGCCAAGGGCAATCCCGATTGTGTCAAGGAAAGGGTTCATCTCGGGCGCGCCCAATGCTATAGATAACCCGGTAAGCAGGGCATCAGCGCCGTTGACTCCCATCCACGCAAGCAACACCATACGTCATTGCTCTCCATCAAAGGTCTCTTTCCAGAATAGGAGAAAACTCCACAATTTAAAATTTCCCTCAGTTACCAATTGCCCCAAAGAACCTTCCACAATCTTGAGTCACTCGTGCGGGCCCTGCCCAAGGCGTCATGCTATACTGGTGTAGCTATGGCAAAGGTAACGATAAACACCAAACATTTCTTGTCCGTAACGGATCTTGCTCCCAGTGAAATCAAGGGGCTGATTGAGCGTGCAAGGGATATGAAAACCGAGGCGAACACGGCAAAACCACTCCAGGGTAAGACCGTGGCTTTGTTGTTTGAGAAGCCGTCCCTTCGCACACGGGTGAGCTTTGAAGTAGCCACCGCCAACTTGGGAGGTAACTGTATCTACCTCAGCCCCCAGGAAGTGGGCATCGGTGGGCGTGAAGCTGTCAGCGACGTTGCCCAGGCGCTGTCCCGGTACGTGGATTGCATTGTGTACCGGTGTTTTGAGCATGAGAAGTTGGTGGAGTTGGCAAAGTACGCCTCTGTTCCAGTGATCAACGCCCTCTCGGAAGACGAACACCCATGTCAGACCCTAGCAGACCTGGCAACGATGTTTGAGAAGCGCGAGGACCTTCGCACCACGACTCTGGCCTATATAGGCGATGGCAACAACGTGGCGCGTAGCCTTGCGTACGGCGCTGCATCCATGGGGATGACCTTTCGTATCGCGTCACCTCCGGGCTACGAACTGTCCACAGAGGTTCTGAAGAAGGCTGCACAGATAGCAGCAGCCAACGGTGGTCAGATAGAGTTCTTGCGTGACCCGTTCACCGCCGTAGAAAATGCCCATATTGTGTACACAGACGTGTGGGCCAGCATGGGCCAGGAAGACCAGGCCGGAAAGCGGCAAGAAGCGTTCAAGGGCTATCAGGTCAACCCGGAGCTCATGGAAGAAGCATCCCCGGACGCTATCTTCATGCATGACCTCCCCGCTCATTACGGCGAGGAAGTCCCGGAAGGGTTCCTTGACCACCCTCAATCCGTAGTATTCGACCAGGCGGAAAACCGCCTGCACGCACAACAAGCACTTTTGGAGGCCCTCATTGGCTAAGGTAATCAAAGGAAACGACGAGGCTTTAGAAGAGCTTCCGCCAGTAGAATCATTAGACGCCACAAAGGGCGATGCTTCCGGTTTGATGCCGGTAGTCGCCATCGTTGGGCGTCCCAACGTGGGGAAATCCACCCTGTTCAATCGACTAGCCGGGCAACGCCGCGCTATCGTCGCCGATGAGGCTGGCACCACTCGCGATCGGGTCATCATGGCCGTGGAAGGGATCACCAGGCGTTTTTTCCTTGTGGATACGGGCGGCATCGCCATCGATAGTGATGAACCGCTGTGGGGCAAGGTGTTCGAACAGGTTCAGGCGGCCCTGATGGATGCAGATGTCATTATCTTCCTCACAGACGCCATCGCCGGACTACAACCCGCTGACGCCGAGATTGCTGACTCCATTCGCCGTCTGGGCACCCCCATCATCACGGTGGTCAACAAGAACGAGAGCGACCGCAGGCGTTTTGCCGCCACAGAGTTCTTTAGTTTAGGCCTTGGAGACCCCATTCCCATCAGCGCCCTCAAGGCCGAGGGAATAGACGACCTCCTGAACGCTGTTGAAGACCTGCTCCCTCCCGGCAACGATGAGAAGATGGATACCAATATCCTACGACTCGCCATCGTCGGTCGACCGAACGTAGGGAAATCCAGCCTACTGAACAACATCACCGGCGAGGACCGGTCAATCGTCGACCACGTACCCGGCACCACCCGGGATTCCATAGACAGTTGGGTCAGCTACGAAGGCAATCCTCTGATGCTCATTGATACAGCCGGCATCAGGAAGCGCGGCCACATTGAACCCGGACCGGAGAAGTTCAGCGCCCTCCGTTCCATTCAGGCCATTGAGCGCTGCAACGTAGCTATCCTGGTCATCGATGCTGAAGAGATTGCCACCGCTCAGGACATCCACGTAGCAGGATACGTCCTGGAGTCCTATCACTCCATGGTCGTAGCCATCAACAAGTGGGACCTGAAGGACGAATTTGGTCTGAATGCCGACGAAGTGGTCAAGGATGTCCGTAAGCGGCTCCATTGGGCGCCGTACGTGCCCATCCACTTCATCTCAGCCCTCACGGGAGAAGGCGTACCTACTCTTCTGAAGACGGCTCAGGAGCTCTACAAGGAGCAGGCCACCCTGGTGAAGGATTCCGAACTGAACATTGCTCTTATGGAGGCACTGGCGAAGCATCCGCCAGCCTCGAAGGGCCGACGGCATCTGCGTCTCCTGCGAGGCGAGCAGAAGCACATACACCCTCTGACATTCACCATATATGTGAACAACCCGGAGATGGTTCACTTCTCGTATCAGCGATACCTGATGAACACCATCAGGACCACCTTCCATATCCGACGCGTCCCGGTGAGGCTGGAGTTCCGCAAGGGATTGAGGAAGGCCAGCGGATGACCGCGCTCCTCCTGTTCTTGCTCCTTATCCCCGGAGCGTACCTGGTTGGAGCCGTTCCCTGGGGCTTGCTGATTGGCAAATGGATCGGCGGCGTAGACGTCAGGAGCACTGGAAGCGGCAACACCGGTAGCAGCAACGTCCTCCGTTCCGCGGGGGTCAAACCGGCCATTCTTGTGCTCATCCTGGACGTCGCCAAAGGCACGGTCTCTGTCCTGGCCGCACGTGCCCTCGCAGACGCTTCAGACCTCACCGCATTGCAGACGTCCTACCTGGAGGTGAGCGCGGCCACCGCAGCCCTGGTTGGCCACAACTGGCCCATCTACCTGAAGTTCAAGGGCGGCAAAGGCGTTGCCACGGGATTAGGCGGAGCGCTCGCCCTCTTCCCCATCGGCGGCGTAGTAGCCCTCATCGTTGCAGTGTCCCTCATGAAGATTACCCGATACATCTCCCTGGGAAGCATCATCGGCGTTCCTCTGGGCGGACTTTCCCTTGTACTCTTTGGGTTCCTTGGCGAATTTTCGGCGGTTTATGGGATTTACGGGGGCGCTGCCTCTATAATCATCGTCGGGCGGCACCGTGCTAACATCGTCCGGCTCCTAGCAGGGACGGAAGCGCGGCTGGGGCAACCTGCTGCCAAAACCTAAACAGAGGCGTAGCAATGACCCGTGTGGGCGTTGTAGGGACTACCAGTTGGGGCACAACCCTCGGAATCTTGCTGGCTCGACAAGGCCATCAGGTTACCCTCTGGGCGCGCTCTGACGAAGAAGCCCGGGAGCTGACCCAAGCTCGGGAGAACAAACGCCTGCTCCCCGATGTGTTATTTCCGCCGACTCTGACCGCGACATCCGATGCAAAAGTCGCCTTTAGCGACGCTGAACTCGTCATCCTCTGTACGCCATCACAGCGCCTTCGAGAGAACCTTCCCATACTCAAACCCCACTTGCAGCCTTCTACCGTCCTTCTCAGCGCAATCAAGGGCCTGGAGAAGGGTTCCGGCAAGCGAATGACCCAGGTTATCCGAGAGGAACTCTCTGACGTCAATGACGGGCAGCTATGTGTCCTTTCCGGCCCGAACCTCTCCAAGGAGGTCGTCGAGGCCAAGCCATCGGCCACGGTCGTAGCTGGCCATGACCCCAAGATCGCTGAATGGGTGCAGGGGCTCTACAACTCCAACACCTTTCGCGTGTATACGAACGACGATGTTATCGGCGTAGAGCTTGGAGGGGCTTTGAAGAACCCCATCGCCATTGGTGCTGGCATCAGCGATGGTCTGGGCTATGGAGCTAACGGAAAGGCAGCTTTCATGACCAGGGGGCTGGCAGAGATTACTCGGTTGAGTGTGGCCTGCGGAGCAAAGCCTCTCACAATGTCGGGATTGGCAGGCCTGGGTGATATGATCGGCACGTGTATCAGTAACCTGAGTCGCAATCGCTACGTGGGTGAGCAGATAGGCCTGGGGCATCCGCTATCGGAGGTTCTTGGGGGAATGGTGCACGTTGCTGAGGGCGTCAGTACCACAGAGGCCGCGTTGCAGTTGGCAAAGCAGCACGGTGTGGAGATGCCGATCACGGAGTTGACCGCACGTATCCTGTTTGAGGGGTTGGACCCCAAAGAAGCCACAGCGTCGTTGTTGAGTAGGGCACCCGTTCAGGAATGGCGTTAGCCTACCGCTGATACACCAATGCCAGCCAGTCCTCACTGTGCTGGGTCTCCACTTCGGTCAAGCCTGCCGCTGCAAACGCTTCCTTCACCTCGTCACCACGCTCCTCTAACACGCCAGACGCTATCAGTACGCCTCCGGGCTTCAAGGCCGCAGCGATGTCTTTCGAAAGCTCAATGAGCACCTTGGCGGAGATGTTGGCCACCATCATGTCCATGTCCACGCCCAAGGGCTGTGGTATGGAGCCTCGGATGATCTTCACCTGCTTGGAGAGCCCTGCCTCTTTGAGGTTGCGTCGAGATGAACGGATAGAGTCCGCTTCCGTGTCCACCGCCAGCACCCAGGATGCCCCCAGAAGCAGCGCAGCCTGCGCAAGAAGCCCGGAGCCGGTGCCAAGGTCCAGGACTCGCATCCCGTCCTGTACACGTCGCTCAATCTGTTCAAGCACCATATGAGTCGTAGGGTGGTGTCCCGTACCAAAGGCCAGGCCGGGGTCCAGCGTCAACACGATCTGGTCGCCATCCGGCTCGTACTCCTGCCATGAAGGGCGAACCACCAATCGCTTACCTATGTGCAGGAGGTGGAAATGCGCTTTCCATGCCTCCTCCCACTCCTGAGGGGCTACGGTACGGACTTCTAGAGGGGTAAGGGGCATGATCAAACCCATCAGGTGAACACCGGCCTCTATGCGTGCCCTACGGTCAGCTGCCTGGCGGTTCTTGGGCAGATACGTCCGTACGATGACCGGTGCCTCTGCGTCCGCCACTTCACCCTCATCCGGGTTGTACCCCCCGGCCTCTTCCACAGCCACGCGCTGCTTGCCATAGGTCTGAAACAACTTCACCAGGGGTTCAACAAGTTCCGGAGGGGCCTGGACGGTCAGTTCAAGGTAATCCACAAAGGTCTCCTATGATCTATTCATTTGAAACACGCACGGGTAGTCAATCGAATGGGAAGGGTGCTATGCAATGTCCTGAAGGTAGGGCCGTGTGCGTACGCGATGGCTCCCTAACTGTTTTCACCGGCCAGGACATCCTTGAGTTTCCGAACCCAGGACTTCCCGTTGCTGGGAGAATGTGTTTCTTCGTCGGCTTCCAGCGCATCGGCTAACTCATCGAAAAGCTCACGGGTGTGGGAACTCATCTTCTTTGGCGTGATTATCGTAACTACGGCTACCAGGTCGCCGTTCCTGCCGTTGTTCAGGTTCGGTACCCCTTTGCCCTTCTTCCGGAGGATAGCGCCGGACTGCACGCCCGCTGGCACATCAAACTCCTCCGTTTCGCCATCCAGCATCGGCACCTCGATGGTAGTTCCCAGTGCCGCATTAGCTACATTCAAAGGAAGGTCAAATATAAGATGTTCCTTCTCTCGACGGAACAACGGATGGGATTTCACCGATAGGGTGACGTACATGTCCCCGGGTCGACCGCTGCTTGAACCTGCGTCGCCTTCCCCGGACAACCTGACGCGCATGCCGTCCTCAACCCCGCCCGGCACGTTGACCATGACGTTGCGAGACATGCGCTCACGTCCGGAGGCTTTGCATGTTGGGCAGGGGGTTTTCACCGTTTGACCGCGACCCTTGCATACGTTGCAGGCCACCACCTGGACAAACTGACCAAAGATGCTGTTCTGGGCTCTACGTACCTTCCCAGCGCCGTTGCAGTTGCCGCACCGTTCAGTAGAGGTACCTGGAGCAGCTAGCTCGCCCTTACACGTAGCACACGTCTCGTGCCTGGTGATCTGGATTTCTTTCTCTACGCCGAATGCAGCCTCTTGAAAGGTGATCGTCGTAGCGTATTGAAGATCGTTACCGCGTGAGGCATCGTTCTGACCGCCGCCGCCGAACCCGCCGAAGAACGCATCGAATATATCGCCGACGCCACCCTGGAAGTCGAAGCCATCAAACCCTCGTCCGGGGAACCCACTATTCGGATCGATGTCCACACGGCCGTACTGGTCATACTTATGTGTCTTTTTTTGTTATATGAGACCC